>JAIYEB010000109.1 GCA_027487195.1 Hyphomicrobiales bacterium
ATGGGCCGATGGGTCACAATGGCTTCCGCGACCTGATCGCCAACCTTCATCACCGGGTTGAGGCTCGACATCGGGTCCTGGAAGACCATTGCGATCTCGCCACCCCTGAGCTTGCGGCGCGCTTCTTCAGGGAGGCCGAGGAGTTCGATGCCTGACAGCGTGGCAACCCCTGATACCGGCACGGCTTCCGGCGGCAGCAGGCCCATGATGGCTGTAGCGGTCAACGATTTGCCGGAACCCGATTCACCAACGATCGCAAGCGTTTCCCCCGCCTTGACCGAGAATGACACATCCTCAACCGGCTTGATGATCCCGCGCGGCGTTGAAATCGCAACGGTCAGATTGCTGATCGACAGGACGGTATCGGCCCGCGCTGGTTGCGCCGGAGGCAGCAGGCCTGGAACCAGCCGTTCGATCAGCCCGCGGCGTGGCGCATGGGATGCGGCCCTTGGATCCACCGCGTCCCTGAGCCGGTCGCACAGGACGTTCATGGCAAAGATCGTGATGGTCAGCGCAAGGCATGGCCAGACCAGCAGCAGCGGTGCCTGCTCCATGGTCGCCCGCGCGCCCCGGATCATTAGCCCCCACGACGGGGCAGGGGGTACAACGCCAAGTCCGAGGAAGGACAGGCCGCTTTCAAGCACAACCGCGGCTGCAACCGCGAGCGAGAGCTGCACGAGGACGGGGCCTGCAATGTTGGGCAGGATCGTGCGCGTCAGGATCACATGGGTTGGCGCGCCGAGTGCGCGCATGGCCTCGACATAGTCCATCGAGCGCGTTGACAGCACCTGCGCGTAGGCCACGCGCACAAAGCCTGGAAGGTACAGGATCGACAGGACCAGAATCAGTGTTCCAGCCCCCGGACCAAGCAGCGTGACCACAAGCAACGCCAGCAGAATTGGCGGAAAGCACATGATCACTTCCGTGCCGCGCACAGCAAGGAATGCGCCGATCCCCTTGAACCAGCCCCCCAGGAGGCCCAGCGTGGTGCCGATCACGCAGGCAATCGCTGCGGAAGCAAACGCCACGCCAAGGCTTGTTCGCGCGCCCCACACGAGCCTTGACCAGACATCGCGGCCAAACTCATCGCGCCCGAGCGGCGAGCCAGCCATCGGGCCGGCAAGGCGATTTGCCACGTCCTGCCGGATTGGGTTCGCAAGGCCAAGGATCGGAGCGGCGATCGCAATGAGAATGATCGCGACAACAATGCCGCCGGGAAGCCAGAACCGCTTCATATAACGCACGCTCTCATGCAATCCGCGCTCACGATACGCGGGCCCTTGGGTCAAGAAGCCCGTAAAGAATGTCGGTGATCAGATTGATCAGCAGGAACAGGCCTGAAATCGTCAGAACGATACCAACGACCATTGGGTAGTCGCGCGCTTCGACGGCTCGCAAAAGCGGCGTTGAGAGACCCGGCCAGTTGAACACATACTCAACAAGCACGGTCCCGCCGAGCAGTGTGCCCATGTGCAGGCTCAGGACGGTCAGGATCGGAACGAGCGCATTACGCAGCACGTGGCGAAGCGTCACCCGCGTGCGCGTCAGTCCCTTGGCGCGGGCTGTGCGCACGAAATCCTTCGACAGAGCATCGAGCATCGAGGCGCGCGTCATGCGAAACAAGACAGCGGCAAGCCCCTTGGCAATCGCAACCGCCGGCAGCGTCACGAGCATTAGGAACTGACCGAAATTGCGCATGGGATCGACATACCCACCAGCCGGCATCAGGCGAAGCTGCTGCGCCAAGAGCAGGATCAGCAAGGTTCCAAGCACAAACACAGGGACAGCGAGCAGCAGCGCAGCGATCGCTGAGGCAATACGATCAAACGTGCCGCCGGGCTTCAGCGCCGCATAGGTTCCGGCAGGAACACCGATCAGGATCGACAGGAAAACGCCTGCGGCAATCAGCTGCAAAGTGCGCGGAAGGCGCAGCGCAATCTCGGAAACCACGGGATAATCATCGACCAGCGATGTTCCGAGATCGCCTCGAAGCACGCCTGACCAGAAGGCGAGATATTGCTGCCAGATTGGCTTGTCGAGCCCGAGCTTCTCGCGAAGCTCGGCAACAAGTGCAGGATCAGGGGCCGCGCCTCCAGTCGAAAGCAACAGCTCCGCCGGGTCGCCCGGCACGACATGAAGCGTCAGGAAGACAATGGTTGCCACGACAAAGGCGAGACCAGCAACCGTTGCTATGCGGCGCAGGAGCCAGATCATGGCCTTGCGCGGTCGAACATCACGGCTTCATCAGACATTGAAGCTGCACTCATCAAGCGACTGCGCCGAGTTGATCGCAATCGCGCCGGGCAGGAGCTGGAAACCCTGAATGCGGCGATCAAGGCCAAAGCCCTGCTCGCGCCAGGCAAGGCCGACCAGCGGCACCTCCTCAAGCGCTGCACGCTGCAACTCGCGATAGATCTCGACGCGCTTTGCTTGATCGAACTCGGCGCGTCCCTGGGCAAAAAGCGCGGTTGTGCGCGGCGTTGACAGCCCAAACGAGCGACCATGAGTTGGCGAAAGCGAAGGGTCCATGACGACCGAAAGCCCGTCCGGATCGTTGTACTCGGACGCAACACCATGGATGGCCATGTCATATTGACCGCGCGTCCCGCGGGATACGCGGGTTGGCCAATCGGGCAGCTGCAATTCGCCCTGGATGCCAATTTCGGCCAGATGCTGCTGCACGATCTCGGCCGTATCCTTGTGCATATTGAACTGGGCGGTTGCCAGGATGGTTGTCGAGAACCCGTTTGGAAAGCCGGCGGCCGCCAGCAGTTCCCGCGACCGGCGCGGGTCATAGGCATGGCCGCGCGCAAGCGCTGCGTCATACCAGGGCGTTCCCTCGACAATCGGCATGCCCTCAAGCACGCGACCGCGCCCCGAGAACGCAACCTTGACGATATCCTCGCGGCGAACCGCATGCGCTACCGCGCGGCGCACGCGCGGATCGTTGAACGGCGGGCGCGTCCCGTTGAACAGCACATCCATGAACGGGCCGAAGTCCGAGGCAAGCCGCAGCCGCGGATCGGCTTCAACTGCAGCCATGGCAGTCCATGGCACAAACTCACAGGCGTCAATGTCGCCGGCCTGTAACGCCGCATGGCGCAGGTTCTCGTCGGCATAGACAACGACCTTGATCGAGCGCGCACGCGGAATGCCTGGCTGATAGAACCGATCAAACGCAGCCAGATCGTAGGAGGTGCCGCGTTCCTGCGCCACGATGCGATAGGGACCGCAGCCAATCGGATTGGCAGGCTCCGAGCCGGCCTTGCCAATCGGCATGTTGTAGTTTGCAAATGTCAGCGGGAAGGTGACGTTTGGTTCAGGCGTGAAGAAGCGGATCGTCAGGGGATCCGGTGTCTCCATGCGAACACCTACGAACTGCGCGCGCATGAACGCGGTCGAGCGCTCCCCTGCGATCTGGTCAATCGTCCAGCGCACATCGGCGGATGTGAAGGGGGTGCCGTCATGAAAAACGACGCCCGGCCTGAGCTTGAACTCCCAGGCGCCATCGCCCGTACGACCCCAGCTCAGCGCCAGTTCCGGCCGCAACTCGCCCTTTGTGTCGAAGGAGACCAGCCGGCGATGCACCAGCATCTTCATCGTGCCTGCAGCAACGCCAACACTGACCCAGGGCTGAAGGTTCGGTGGCCAGGTCGAAAGCGCGTAGCGGATATGGCCAGACCGCGCCTGCGCGCTCGCGGGCCGGTTCATCTCAATTGCAAGCGGGAGCCCAATCGCAGCCGCCATGACGGAACGCCGGGTCAGGCCTTGCTGTGCCAAAGGGGAGGGCTTGTCCACGGGAGTGAGGGTCATCGCTTGGTTCCAATTTGTCCGGTCAGCTTCAGGCAATTGAGAGCGGCTTTTTGCGCCGCGTCAATGGCAAACCGGAGGCATCACCTCACGAGAGACGGGCGAGTCGGCCATGCAAAGGGCAGTTTGGAACCATGGCCAGATCAGGCCTGCGCATGGCGCATGCCTGTTTTCACATCGGCGGGTAGAAAAATGGCTCCTCGGGCAGGACTCGAACCTGCGACCAGGCGATTAACAGTCGCCTGCTCTACCAACTGAGCTACCGAGGAACAGCCGTCTCAATGACAGGCGGCGGCGTATAGCAGCGCCTCCGTTGGATGTGAAGCCCTGAATTGACCAGCGCCGCTTTATCACCCGGGCGCGGGATCCGGCGTCGTAAGACCAATTGCTAACAGTGTTTGCACGAATAGTTATCATCCAGCGGCGGTTCTGGGCGTAAACCAGTTCTGGATGTAACCAACATGATCCCAACACCGCGATCTGCCCCGACGACGATGGTCTCTTTCCGAGATGGCTCACTTGAAGCCGCGATTGATACCGTTCTGAATGTGATCGCAGAAGACCGCGATCCGCACCCGGTGCTTCCGCGCCGGCTGGATGGTTTGTTTCGCCGGCTGAAAGACGCAGCGACCTCCGATGAGGTTCAAAGCACCCAGGATCTGATCTGGGCTGTCTGGTGCGACCACCCCGAGAAAGCCGCGCGCGACGCCATGCATGAGGGCATTGCCTCCATGGCGGAAGAAGATTTCGACACGGCCCTGTCGATCTTCGATGCGCTCGTGATTGCCGAGCCGGAATGGTCGGAAGCGTGGAACAAGCGCGCAACCGTGGCGTTTATCCTGAAGCATGAGCG
>JAIYEB010000345.1 GCA_027487195.1 Hyphomicrobiales bacterium
ATTGGCGGTCGTTGACCATTCCAAGGTCCAGCGAAAAGGCCACGAAGTCATCGTGGTCATGATCTTCCAGCTCTTGGCGCTCTCTCGGCCCTGCCGCAATCTTCAGGAGGGCGGCTGGATCCAGCGAAACGCCTGATTCAACCGCCACAGACTGCGGCATGAGCTGTCGCAGACGCTGAATTGCCGCGCCATGTCCATCACCAAGATCGGTTTTCGAGACGATGACGATATCAGCCGCGCGCAATTGATCTTCGAACAGTTCGTCGACCGGATCATCCGTTCCGTCGGTACCGCCATGCAAGGCGCTGGGTCTGTGACCGGGCGTGGGCGGGCCTGACAGTCTCGACAGCGCAGCATCAAATGTGCCGGAAAGGATCTGCCCGGCATCTGCAATCGTCACAACGCCCGAAAGGCGGGTTCGTGCCATCAGCGTCGGGAACTGAAACGCTTCGATCACCGGCTGCGGCAAGGCGAGGCCCGAGGTCTCGATCAGGATTACGTCTGGCGGCCTCTCGCGCTCGATGATCTTTTCGAGCGTTGGGACGAAATCGTCCCCAACCCGGCAACACACGCAGCCGTTGACGAGCTCAATCACATCGGCGCATTGCGCTGCAATCAGTGCGCCGTCAAAGCCCGTCTCACCGAACTCGTTGACAACGACCGCGAAGCGCACGCCCGGCTGGCCTTCGATCAGGCGACGCAACAGCGTTGTCTTTCCTGAACCCAGAAAGCCGGTCACCACAAGAGCTGGAACACGCGTAGGCATGCCCGGTATTGTCGCGCTGGCAGGCATTGGCGATACCCCTACAAAAGTCCGGGCAGCCGCCTCAGGATGCAAGCTGCGTCAAGGCTTCATCCACCTTGGCAAGCCTGGCCAACGCAACGGCCTTGCGCTCGTTCTGCTCTTCAATGGCATCTTCTGCCGCACGCGCCATGAAGTTCGGATTGCCAAGCTTTTGCTCGACCTTGGCGAGATCGTCCTCAAGACGGGCGCGCTCCTTCGAAAGTCGGGCGCGCTCGGCCTCAAGATCGATGACGCCCTCAAGCGGGAGGGCCGCCGTGGTTTCGCCAACGACAAAGCGCGCGGCTCCTTTTGGTGCAGCGTCAACAAGGCTCAGATCGGACAGGCGCGCGAGACGCTTCAGCGTTGCGTCATGGCGCATGGCCCGTTCGCGTGTCGCGCCATCTGCGTTGACGAGGACGAGCTGAACAAGCGCGCCTGGCGCCACGTTCATTTCCGTGCGCACCGAGCGGACCGACGTGATCAGCTCAATGACCCAGTCGATTTCCGCGCGTGCCACCGTATCGCCAAGGCCAACCGGCTCCGGCCAGGCTGAAAGCGCCAGCAGGCTCTCGCGCTTCGGGCCGGTTTCTCCAAGAACGGCCCAAAGCTCTTCGGTAATGAACGGCATGAACGGGTGGAGCAGCAGCAGAATGCGATCGAGCACATAGGCAACGGTCGCGCGGGTTTCCTCTTTTGCAGCACCATCCTCGCCCTGCAGAACAGGCTTTGAGAGCTCGACATACCAATCGCAGAACGAGCCCCAGACAAAGCGATAGGCCGCGCCTGCGGCTTCGTTGAAGCGATAGGCTTCAATGGCCGTCGACATCTCGCCCATGGTCGCCTCGAGCGAGGACAGGATCCAGCGATTGACCGTGTTCTCGACCGCTTTCGGGTCAAAGTCGGCGCGCCGGGCGCAGCCGTTCATCTCGGCAAAGCGCGACGCATTCCAGAGCTTCGTGCCGAAATTGCGATAGTTTTCAACGTTCTTCTCGGAGTACTTGATGTCGCGTCCGAGCACAGATGAGATTGCAAGCGTAAAGCGCAGCGCATCCGAGCCATACTTGTCCATCACGTCGAGCGGATCGACAACATTGCCCTTGGACTTCGACATCTTCGCGCCCTTGGCGTCGCGAATGAGCCCGTGCAGCAGCACCTCCTTGAAGGGCACAACGTCCTGGGTGAACAGGCCGGCCATCATCATCCGGGCAACCCAGAAGAAGATGATGTCATAGGCGGTCACGAGCACGCTGGTCGGGTAGTGGCGCTTGACCATCGGGTCCTGGTCGGGCCAGCCAAGCGTTGAGAATGGCCAGAGCGCTGATGAGAACCAGGTGTCGAGCACGTCCGCGTCGCGTGTGATTGCGACGCCCTTGCCCCATGCTGCATCAGCTTTTGCGCGGGCCTCAGCTTCGTTGCGAGCGACGATCACTTGCCCGTCCGGGCCATACCAGGCGGGGATCTGATGGCCCCACCAGAGCTGGCGCGACACGCACCACGGCTCGATGTTGTCCATCCAGTCGAAATAGGTCTTCTCGAATGAGGGCGGCACCAGTCGCGTGGCGCCGGAGCGCACAGCCTCAGCCGAGCGTTCGGCCATCGGCTTCACATCGACATACCATTGGTCGGTCAACCAAGGCTCGATCACAACGCCGGAGCGATCGCCATGCGGCACGGTATGGGTGTGTGGTTCGATCTTCTCGACGAGTTCGCGCGCTTCCATCAGCGCAATGATGCCCTTGCGTGCCTCTTCGCGCGATTTGCCCGACAAAGCCATGACAGCGGCAAGATCGGGATCATCAGCCCCTTCAAGGAACTCGGCATTGCCGGCAAGCAACATGCGCGCTTCGGCATCGAGAATGTTGATGGTGCGCAAGCCAGCGCGCTTGCCAACGTCAAAGTCGTTGAAATCGTGGGCTGGCGTAATCTTGACCGCGCCCGAGCCCTTTTCCGGGTCGGAGTACTCGTCGGCCACGATGGGAATGCGACGGCCAACAAGCGGCAGGATCGCATACTTGCCGACAATGTCGGAAAACCGTTCGTCGTCCGGGTGCACAGCAATGCCGGTGTCGCCGAGCATGGTTTCCGGGCGCGTGGTTGCAACCGTAATGAAGCGGCCAGCCATGCCTTCGACCGGGTAGCGGAAGTACCAGAGATTGCCCTTGATCTCCCGCTGCTCGACCTCGAGATCGGAAATCGCGGTCTGGAACTTCGGGTCCCAGTTCACAAGCCGCTTGGCGCGGTAGATCAGGCCGGCTTCGTGCAGCTTGACGAAAAACTCCGAGACGGCGCGCGACAGCCCCTCATCCATGGTGAAGCGCTCACGCGACCAATCACACGAAGCGCCCAGGCGACGGAACTGGCGTCCAATCGTGCCGCCGCTCTCTTCCTTCCAGGCCCAGACTTCCTTCAAAAAGGCTTCACGGCCCATTTCGCGACGGCCCGGTCGCTTTTCCGCGGCCAGCTTGCGCTCGACCACCATCTGGGTGGCGATTCCGGCATGGTCCGTGCCCGGTTGCCACAGGA
>JAIYEB010000401.1 GCA_027487195.1 Hyphomicrobiales bacterium
ATCTATTCAGCGCCCGCATCTTTTCTTCTTTCGCTTTCGCCATAAGTCGATAAGGAGATTTTCATAAGGAACGAGCCGTCAGAGCTCGCCCTTGGGAGAGAGACGATGGTTGGTGCATTTGAACAGGCGCTGCTCGCAGCGATGATCTTTGTGATCATGCTCGGCATGGGTGCGTCGCTGACGGTTCGCGATTTTACCCTCGCCCTGAAGCGGCCACAGGGCCTCGCAATCGGCTTGATTTCTCAATACGGGTTCATGCCGCTGATCGGGCTCGGCCTGGCGCTGATCCTGCCCGTTCCGCTCGAAATCAAGATCGGCCTCTTGATCATGGGCTGCATGCCCGGCGGCACGACATCGAACATTTTCACCTACTTCTCGAAGGGTAATCTCGCCCTGTCGGTGTTGATGACGGTGAACTCGACCGTTTTCGGCGTCGTGCTGATTCCCTTGCTGCTCGTGTTCTATACGCAGATCCTGCTGACGCAGGGCTACCCGGTTGATGTGCCGCTCGGCAACATCATCAGCACGCTCATCATCCTGCTCGTTCCGGTCGCGATTGGCATGCTGGTGCGCAAGATCAATGCAAACTGGGGCGCGGTGGTCGAGCTTGGCGGCGGCGCGCTCGGTGTGTTCTTCATCCTCTTCATTCTCGTGTCCTGGGTGCCGCGGAACTGGCAGTTCCTGATGGAGACGTCGATTTTCACCTTTATCGGCGCCATTTTGCTGGGCCTTCTCGGCTTCCTGTTTGGCTACCTTTTCTCGGCCATGTTGAAGCTTCATCCGCGAAACTCCCGCACGATTGCGCTGGAAACCGGAATTCAGAACGGGCCGCTCGCGATCGCGATTGTGGCTTTCACCTTCTCGGGCGCCCAGCAACAGGCAACCATGGCGATCCCTGCGCTCTATTCGCTGTTTATCGTGATCAGCTCAACGCTGCTCACCCTCTGGTTCCGGCAGGCCAATGCCGCAGCTGAACAAAAGATCCCCGACCAGCTCATGTAAGCTCAGGGGACGCACAAGAAAATGCCCGCCGCCTCGAAAGGGACGGCGGGCTTTTTTGTGCCCGGTTGAGCCGTCGAAAGCGGCGCTACTTCGCGCGCTCGACGTAGGTCAACTCAGCCGTATCAACGACGATCTTCGTGCCGGGCCCGATGTGCGGAGGCACCATCACGCGCACACCATTCTCCATGATCGCGGGCTTGTAGGACGATGACGCCGTCTGGCCCTTCATGGCCGGCTCGGTTTCCTTGACTTCAAGCACCACACGCGCCGGCAACTCGATCGCGACGCACTTGTCTTCATACATCGACAGGATCACTTTCATCTCGGCCTGAAGGAACGGTGCGCTATCGCCCACCACATCCTTTTGCACCAGAACCTGATCATAGTTTTCCTGGTTCATGAAATGGAAGCCGTCGCCGTCGGCATAAAGGAACGTGTAGTCACGATCCTCGACAAAGGCGCGCTCGACCTGCTCGGTGGTCTTGTAGCGCTGGGTCAGCTTCACGCTGTCCTCAATGCGGCGCATGTCAATCTGCGTGGTGGGTGTGCCCTTACCGGGAAAGAAGCTCTCGGCCGAGATGACGACGGCAAGACGGCCGTCAACTTCCAGCACATTGCCCTTGCGGACGGACGAAGCGATGATTTTGACCACAGGAAACCTCTTGGCGGGTGCACGGCACCCGCGGACATGATGCGCTGCCTCTTAGAGCAAGTTGCGCAAAAGAGGAAACCGGATTTGCAAGCGCCGGCCTTGCCTCACACAGCTGTTGCGCGGAACTCGGCTTCAAGCGCCGCGACGTCAATGTCGCGACCAATGAACACAAGCTTGGACACGCGCTTTTCGTCCGCGCGCCAGTCGCGCTGGAGATCGCCGTCGAGGATCATATGCACGCCCTGCAGCACAAAGCGCTTGTCCTCGCCCCTGAACGCCAGGATGCCCTTGTAGCGCAGCAATTGTGGACCAAGCCTCTGCGAGACTTCGTTGATCCAGGGCACGAATTTTTCCGGGTTCACATCGCCGTCGATCAGGAATGACGCTGAAATGATGTCGTCGTCATGGTTGTGCTCGTGACCATGCTCGAGAAAGTCAGGTTCAATCGCAAGAATGCGGTCGAGATCGAACGCGCCGCGATCGAGAATCGCATCGAGCGCCACATCCGATTTCACGGTCTTGTGGAGCTTGGCATAGGGGTTGAGTGAGCGGATGCGCGCTTCGATAACCTCGAGTTCAGCAGCGCTCACGAGGTCGGTCTTGTTGAGCAGGATCACATCGGCAAAGGCGATCTGCTCCTGCGCTTCGGTGCTGTCGGCAAGGCGTGCTGCAAGGTTCTTGGCATCGACAACCGTGATGACGGCATCAAGGCGTGTCTTGGCGCGCACATCCTGATCAACAAAGAACGTCTGCGCCACGGGCGCCGGGTCTGCGAGGCCCGTCGTCTCGATGATGATCGAATCAAACCGGCCCCGACGCTTCATCAAACCGTCGATGATGTGAATGAGATCGCCGCGCACCGTGCAGCAGATGCAGCCATTGTTCATCTCGAACACTTCTTCATCGGCACCAACGACGAGGTCATTGTCGATCCCGATCTCGCCAAACTCATTGACGATCACCGCATAGCGCTTGCCGTGCGGCTCAGACAGGATGCGGTTCAGGAGCGTGGTCTTGCCTGCGCCGAGATAGCCCGTGAGGACAGTAACGGGAACTTGGGGGATCGCGGTCATGGAATGCCTCTCAGGCCTGCGGTGAAAGCGCGCGTACGATGGTCGATGCGTTATGGCGCATCAGATCAATATAGGTGGTGGCGGGGCCGCCTGCAGGCGATAGAGCATCCGAAAACAGCGTGCCACCCATGCGTGCGCTGGTTTCTGCGGCGATACGCTGGAGCGAGCGCGGGTTTGTGATGTTCTCGGCAAAGATTGCAGCAATTCGACGATCACGGACCTGGCGGATCAGGCTGGCAATCTGCTGCGCGGTCGGCTCCGCTTCGGTCGAAACGCCCTGGACCGAGACGAATGTGATCCCGAAATCGCGCTGAAAATAGGCGAATGCGCTGTGCTGGACGAGGACCCGGCGGCGTTCTGCAGGCACTGCAGCCACAAGCGTGCGGATCTCGGTGTCCAGCGCCTGAAGCCTGACAAGATAGGCGGCAGCGTTGGCGCGATAAAGCTCAGCGCCGTCGCTATCTGCCGCGATCAGCGCATCCCGGATGTTCTCGACATAGCGTCTGACATTCGTGATCGAATGCCAGGCGTGGGGATCAAATTCGCCATGGCTGTGGGCGTGACCGTGGGAATGCCCCTGTCCGCTTGAGGCATCACGAATGGCATCAATGCCGCGTGCAGCCTCGACCACCTCTGCCCGCGTCCCGGATGAGCGCACCAGCCGCCGGATCCAACCCTCAAAGCCAAGGCCATTGAAAAAGACCACACGCGCTGCCGCGAGCGCGCGCCCGTCCGACGGGGTGGGCTGATAGACGTGCGCATCATCATCCGGGCCGACAAGCGTGGTTAGCGCAATCCGTGCGCCACCGACGTTTCGGACGAGATCTGCCAGGATCGAGAACGTGGCGACCACTGGCATCGGCGGGGCGGCGGGTTGGGTTGGCGTCTGCGCAAGAGCCGGCGTCGCAAACAGCGAAAGACCGGCGATCAGAGTGCGGCGTGTGAGCATCGATACGTCCTCAAGCCTCAAGATGGCGGCGTGGCAGGTAGCGGGCGATCAGCCCGTCCGCAGGTCCAAACACCAGGGCAGCGAGCGAGATCGCGCTCGCGG
>JAIYEB010000198.1 GCA_027487195.1 Hyphomicrobiales bacterium
GCAAGTGTCAGTCCATTCTTGAGCGCCGGGCGCAGATGGAGCTTGAACTCCTCCTCGCGATGCAGCGCCGTCATCATGACCAAAACCAGAAGCGATCGCGTTTTCCACGGCAGGCGCGGATCGCCCCAGGACTTGGCCCAGGCCGTATCCGCAATGAAGGCCTGCCACGGCTCGCCCCAGCGCCCTGCTTTCGACAGCGACCGCTCCACATGCTCTGCGCCAAGCACCATCCGGCGATTGGCAAGGCCAGCCTCGACACCGACGGCATGCGGCGCCGGCGGTCTTTGCGCCACATCATCAAGAAACGCCTTGAGATGGCGCGTCACCCGTGAAGAAGCCTCGAGGTTCAGGATATGGCGCGTATCGGACAGGACCACGAGTTCGGCACCTGGGATCAGGCTTCTCAGCTCTTCGCCCTTTGCAGGCGGCGTTGCCGGATCATCCGAGCCTGAAATCACAAGGGTTGGTACGCGGATGGAGCCAAGACGCGGGCGAATATCTTCTGCAACGATTGAGAGCGACGCAACCGCATAGCCTTCCGGTGCCATCGCCAAAAGCCGGTCCCGTACGCCGATGGCGGCAGCATCATTGCGAAAGTGCGGAGAAAACCAGCGCTCCATCACGCCGGCCACGATCTCGCTCATGCCTTTCTCGCGCACCAGCGCGGCTCGGTCGCGAAACAGTTGCGCCGGCTCGAAATGCGCAGCGGTTGCCATCAGGACGAGGCTCAGAACCAGATCTGGCCGGATCGTCGCGAGGATCTGGGCCGTGCGCCCTCCAAGCGAGAGCCCGACAATATGCGCAGATTTGATATGAAGGGCGTCCATCAGGCCTGTGAGATCCTCCGCAAGCGTGTTCGCGCCAACATCTCCTGGCGTGACCTTTGAGCGACCATGGCCGCGCGTGTCGTAGGTCAGAACCCGATAGCGACCGGTGAGTTCTGCGACCTGCGGCGCCCACATCTCAAGGCTGCAGCCGAGCGAGTTGGAGAACACCACAACGGGTGCATCCGCCGGGCCGCGAAGCTCAAAGTAGAGTTCAGTACCGTTGGACATGAGAACAGGCATGTGACGCTCCGCAGGTTTGATCGCTTGTGGTTCTGGAGATTGGAAGTGTTGCGCCAACACAGAGCAAGTCGTGTCGTCGCGGTCTAGATGCGCGCGCTATCGTTCAAGAGCCCGGTCGCGCATCTCTGTCAGGAACTGTGAAACCCGTTGCGCATTGGTGCCAAAGTCCGCGCGGCCATAGCGCGAAGCTGAACGCATGTCGATGCGCGCCTCGTTCCCGGATGGCGTGATACGGATCACGATGTCATCGGGAAAGCCAAACAGCGTGGTGCGGGCTGTCGCTTCGATCCGGCCTGGCAGGCGCGTCTGGGGAGGCCGACGGTCCTGGATCGTCCAGCGTTGCCGTTCAACCAGTTGCAACGCCAGCTGGTATGCCTCCTGACCCGACATATCGACCCTGAGCTGCACGACGCGCGGATAGGCTGCGGCCTGTTGGGCCCGCATCTCAGGCGTCATGGCGGGAACGGGCCCAAGCCGTGGCCCGCGGGCACGATCGACCCAGACAAACGCCGGGGGATCGTTGAGATCGGTCGAAACCTGATTGATCGCCGGATACACGAACCCGAGCGGAACAAGCATCAGAGCGGGCGCGATTGTTGCAAGGCCCCACACCGTCCCAATGCTAGCCGATGGGGCTCCGGCGTATCCGTGTATCCAGATACGCATGAGGGCAAAAAGCCCGAGAAGCACCGCCAGCGCGCCGAGGGCCAAACCAAAAAGGAGGGCCGGTAGAGCATCGCCCGTCGAGGCAATGCCAAGGCGATGAAACAGCGTCGCCATGACGACCACTGGAAAGGAAAACATCCCAAGCGCCCGCGCAATCGATGCGTGCCTTGAAACCTCGGTTGGGCCCAATGGAATGGAAATGGATGCCATCGGCTACACGTGTTGGCCACCGTTGATGTGCAACTCGGCTCCGTTCACATACGAGGATTGGTCCGAGCACAGGAAGTAGATGGCCTTGGCGACCTCTTCGGGTGTTCCAAGCCTGCGCATCGGGATCTGCTCCTCGACGATCTTTTCAGTCCCCGGCGACAGGATCGAGGTGTCGATTTCGCCGGGAGAGATCGCATTCACACGCACGCCGATCGGCCCGAAATCATGGGCCATTTCCCGGGTCAGTGCCATCAGCGCGGCCTTCGAGGTGGCATAGGCCGATCCGGCGAAGGGGTGGACCCTGCTGCCTGCAATGGATGTGACGTTGACCACCGAGCCGCGTGTGGCGGCGAGTTCGCTGCGCAAGCCGCGCGCGAGCATGATGGTCGAGAAAAAGTTGACCTGAAACACCCTGAGCCACGTCTCATGGTCGGTCTCGATGGTACCAAGACGCCCGCCCTCATCATCCTTTGGCGAGATCGCGGCGTTGTTCACCAGCGCATCAAGGCGGCCATTCTCGGGGACCAGTCTTTGCTTGACCTCATTGATGGCGCGCAAGGTATCGATCGGATCCGACAGGTCGACCTGCAGATGATCTTCCGGGCCCATTTCCCACGGGCAATTCTCCGGAAATGCATATCTTGAGCAGGTGATGACGCGCCATCCAGCGGAGGAAAAGCGCTTGACGGTAGCGTGCCCTATGCCGCGCGAGGCGCCCGACAGCAGCAGGACGCGGCGAGGCTCGGTGTTTGGAAGGCGGCGGCTTTCAGTCATGATCTCGAAACTCCTTGAGCTATAGCGATACGGGATTTTGTGCGGTGCGTTAAGCGTCAAGACTCGAACGAACACCAACACGCCCGCGTCGCGGGGCCGCCTTGTCCGGTCCGATCAAAAGCTTTAAGTCCAAAGCATTGAACCTATGGAGACGCCCCTATGGCCCAACCCGCCGCCGCCCAAACCGGCTCCCCCAAGAAGGTTGCGTTTGCCTGGGACGATCCTTTCCAGCTTGATGAGCAGCTCTCAAGCGAGGAGCGGATGATCCGCGACGCGGCGAGTGCCTATGCGCAGGAAAAGCTGCTGCCGCGCGTTGCTGACATGTACATGAACGAAGGCGTCGACGCCTCAATATTCCGCGAGATGGGCGAAATGGGCCTGCTCGGCGTGACCATCCCCGAGGAGTATGGCGGCGTTGGTGCGAGCTACGTGGCCTATGGTCTGGTTGCGCGTGAAGTCGAGCGGGTTGATTCCGGCTACCGCTCGATGATGAGCGTTCAGTCTTCGCTCGTGATGTATCCGATCTTTGCCTACGGCGATGAGGCCCAGCGCAAGCGATACCTTCCAAAGCTCGCGTCCGGCGAATGGGTTGGTTGCTTCGGTCTGACCGAGCCCGACGCCGGTTCTGACCCGGCGGGCATGAAAACCCGGGCAAAGAAGGTCGATGGTGGCTATGTGCTGACGGGTTCGAAGATGTGGATCTCGAACTCTCCGATTGCCGACGTCTTTGTGGTCTGGGCCAAGTCGGAAGCGCACAACAACGAAATCCGCGGCTTCATTCTCGAGAAGGGCATGAAGGGCCTGTCGGCTCCCAAGATCGGTGGCAAGCTGAGCTTGCGCGCGTCCGTGACGGGCGAGATCGTGATGGACAGTGTTGCGGTTCCCGAAAGCGCGCTCTTGCCGAATGTGTCCGGTCTCAAGGGGCCGTTTGGTTGCCTTAACCGGGCGCGCTATGGCATTTCATGGGGCGTGATGGGCGCAGCCGAGGCCTGCTTTCATCAAGCGCGCCAGTACGGGCTGGACCGCCATCAGTTTGGCAAGCCGTTGGCGGCCATGCAGCTTTACCAGAAGAAGCTCGCTGACATGCAGACGGAAATCGCGCTCGGTCTTCAGGGCTCATTGCGCGTTGGTCGTCTGTTCGATGAGGGCAAGATGGCCCCTGAAATGATCTCCATCGTGAAGCGCAACAATTGCGGCAAGGCGCTGGATATTGCGCGCCAGGCCCGCGACATGCACGGCGGCAACGGCATCCAGATCGAGTATCATGTGATGCGCCATGCCGCGAACCTTGAGACCGTGAACACCTATGAGGGCACACATGACGTGCATGCCCTCATCCTCGGTCGTGCCATCACCGGCCATCAGGCCTTCTTCTAGAGCCGGGTTTTCGCGGCCAAGAGGCGGTTTCGCGACCAACTTCAGCTTGATCAACCGCTCCGCGCTCCGCCTTTCAATCGAGAGGCGCGCGGGGAACCCCGAGCGTTGACGGGGCCGATCGCCTTGCCTTACTCCTCAAGGCGCCGGATCAGGCTTGACGTGTCATTGCGCCCGGCGCCCTTGGCCTGCAGGTCGGCATAGAACTGATCGACAAGGGCGGTCACGGGCACTTTCGCACCATTGTTGCGCGCCTCGTCGAGGACAATACCAAGGTCCTTGCGCATCCAATCGACCGCAAAGCCGAAATCGAACTTGCCGGCATTCATGGTCTTGCCACGGTTCTCCATCTGCCAGGACCCTGCGGCGCCCTTGGAAATCACGTCGAGAACCGCTTCAACATCAAGTCCTGCACGCTTTGCGAAGTGCACGCCCTCGGACAGCGCCTGAACCAGACCAGCAATGCAGATCTGATTGACCATCTTGGTCAACTGGCCGGAACCTGCAGGCCCGAGCAGGCGGCTTGCGCGCGCAAAGCTCATGATGAGCGGTTCAGCCGTTGCATAGACCGCCGCATCGCCGCCGCACATAACCGTCAGCAGGCCGTTCTCGGCTCCGGCTTGCCCGCCAGACACGGGCGCATCGATAAAGCCGATATCAAGCGCCTTTGCTGCGGCATGAAGCTCGCGTGCAACATCGGCTGATGCGGTTGTGTGATCGACGAAGATGCTGCCGCGCGACATGCCGGCAAAAGCACCATCCGGCCCGGTCGTGACGGCGCGCAGATCATCATCATTGCCGACACAGGCAAACACGATTTCGGCACCCTTCGCCGCAGCCCGCGGTGTGGGCGCCGATGCGCCGCCATGCGCCTTGACCCACGCCTCCGCCTTCGCGGCGGTGCGGTTGTAGACCGTGACCTGATGGCCCTTGGTCGCGAGGTGACGCGCCATGGGAAAGCCCATCACGCCAAGACCGATAAAAGCAACCTGTCCCATCCGGGGCTCCATTTGCGTTGGTCAAAACGACAACGGCTCCGTCGCGCGTGGCGACGAAGCCGTCAAGGTCTGGAGTTCCAGACGAATGTTTTTAGCGCAGCACCACGACGCGCGCGCCGACACGCACACGCTCATAAAGATCCGTGACGTCATCGTTCGTCATGCGGAAGCAACCGGACGAAACCGCCTGGCCGATGGTGTGCGGCTCGTTGGAGCCGTGGATGCGATAGAGCGTCGAGCCAAGATAAAGGGCGCGCGCGCCAAGCGGATTGGACTCGCCACCCGGCATGAAGCGCGGGAGATCCGGACGCCGCTGCAGCATCTGCGCTGGCGGACGCCAATCCGGCCATTCTTGCTTGGCCGTCACGGACTGAACGCCACCCCAGGAAAACCCGTCACGGCCAACACCGATGCCGTAACGAAGGGCGCGGCCATTGCCGAGCACAAGAAACAGACGACGCTGTTCCGTGTTGATCACGATGGTGCCGGGGCGCTCGCGCGATTCGAAGTCGACTTCAACGCGCGGAATCGGCGTATAGTTCGTGCCGCCAACGC
>JAIYEB010000021.1 GCA_027487195.1 Hyphomicrobiales bacterium
GCTCTACGCCGGACATGCGAGTGGCACCATGCCGGAACTGCCCAAACGGCTTGTTCTTGGCCGCCCGGTCGTGTTTGCCGGTTCAAATCCCAACGCCGAGCTCGCAATGACGCGTTACCGCCAGGCGCTGGAGCCCTTTGGCTTTGACGATGTTCTCTCGGTCTATGAGCCGGTCGCCGCCGCCTACTTTTTCGCGCAGCGCCTTGAAGGGTCGGCGACCGTATTTGTTGGCGACTTTGGCGGTGGCACCAGCGATTTCTCGATCATTCGTTTTGAAAAATCCGGCAATCGCTTGTCAGCCAGGCCCCTGGGGCGCTCAGGCGTGCCGGTTGCAGGCGATTCATTCGATGCCCGCATCATCGATGCCGTTGTTGCGCCTTTTCTTGGAAAGGGCAGTTCGTATCAGTCCTTTGGCAAGACGCTGGAAATTCCGCGCCACTACTACGGCGATCTCGCGAACTGGAGCCGGCTCGCGCTGATGCGTTCTGACAAGACGCTGCGTGAACTTGGCAAGCTCGCTTTCCTGTCAAAGGATCCAGAGCCCCTGAAGCGCCTGATCTCGTTCATCGAACAGGAGCAGGCTTACCCCCTCTATCGCTCGATAGCAGAGGCGAAAATGACGCTGTCTGTCGAGAACACCGCCACTCTCGGTTTTGATGCGGGCGATCGGCATGTGGAGCGGGTGATCACCCGGGCCGATTTCGAGGGTTGGATTGAAGGCGATCTGGCGCGGATTGGCTCAGGTATCGACGAGGCGCTGCAGGATGCAGGTCTTGGCCCTGATGGAATCGACCGCGTGTTCCTCACCGGTGGCACGTCCTACGTGCCGGCTGTGCGCAAACTGTTTCAATCCAGGTTCTCAGCCGAGCGCACCGAGACAGGCGACCAGCTCGTTTCCATTGCCTACGGCCTTGCGCTGATTGGCGCAGAGGAAGACCCAACACCCTGGCTGGCCGCCGCCTGAACCGCAGGCTCTTGATCGGGCGTGCTGAATAAAAGTTTGGGCTTCCCGCAACTTCCAAACACGCGATATCATTGCGGTCATGAACGCTCATGTCCCGCCTGCCACCATTGGCCATACGGCCTGTCCGCATGATTGCCCCTCGACCTGCGCACTTGATGTTGAGGTGCTGCCAAACGGACGGATTGGGCGGGTTCGGGGCTCAGCCGACAACAGCTACACCGATGGCGTGATCTGCGCGAAGGTTGCGCGCTATGCCGAGCGGATCCATCACCCCGACCGGCTGATAAAACCCTTGATCCGGCGTGGCGCGAAGGGTGGCGGCGACTGGGCGGAGGCGAGCTGGGACCTCGCCCTTGATCAGATTGCGGAAGCCTTTGTGAAGGCCGAGGCGAGGCACGGCAGCGAAGCGGTCTGGCCATACTATTATGCCGGCAACATGGGCCTTGTGATGCGCGACGGCATCAACCGCCTGCGGCATGTGAAGAAGTATTCCGGCCAGTACTCGACGATCTGCACGACGCTTGCCTGGACCGGGTTCATCGCCGGCACCGGGCGGCTTGCAGGACCGGACCCGCGCGAAATGGCGCTGTCTGATTGCGTTGTGATCTGGGGTACAAACCCGGTGAATACGCAGGTCAATGTCATGGCCCATGCGATCAAGGGCCGCAAAACCCGTGGAACCAAGATTGTCGCAGTCGACATCTACATGAACGACACCATGAAGCAGGCCGACATGGCTCTTCTGGTGAAGCCCGGGACCGATGCAGCGCTTGCTTGCGCCGTCATGCACATTGCGTTTCGTGATGGCACGGCTGACCGGGCCTATCTCGAGCGCTACGCGTCTGGCGTTGAAGCGCTGGAAGCGCACCTCAAATCGCGTACGCCGGAGTGGGCGTCAGCCATTACAGGCGTTCCGGTCAGTGAAATCGAGGCGTTTGCGCGTCTCGTCGGCCATACGCCGAAGAGCTATTTCCGGCTTGGCTACGGATTTGCGCGCCAGCGCAACGGGTCGATTGCCATGCATGCCGCGGCTTCCATCGCCACGGTGCTGGGCTCCTGGCAACATGAGGGTGGCGGCGCGTTTCACAACAACGGCGCGATCTTCAAGTGGAAGAAGACCATGATCGAGGGTCTTGATGCGCTTGATCGCTCGATCCGCCAGCTTGATCAATCACGCATTGGCGCCGTCCTCGAGGGGGATCCTGACGCGCTCCTTGGCGGGCCACCCGTCACTGCAATGCTGATCCAGAACACCAATCCGGTGTCGGTTGCGCCCGAGCAGGAGCGCGTCAAGCGCGGCTTTGCGCGCGAGGATCTGTTTGTCGCCGTCCATGAGCAGTTCATGACGGAAACGGCAGCCATGGCAGATGTGGTGATCCCTGCGACCATGTTCATGGAAGCCGACGATATCTACCAGGCCGGCGGGCAGCAGCATATTCTCTGGGGTGGCAAGCTGATTAATCCGCCCGGCGAGTGCCGTTCAAATCATTTCGTGATCACGGAGCTGATGAAGCGGCTTGGCGCAGAGCATCCCGGCAACGCCATGACGCCCCGAGAGCTTGCGGATTGGACATTGCAGGCCTCGGGCTGGGGCAGCGTCGAGAACCTGATCGAAAACAAATGGATTGATTGCCAGCCCGACTTTGAGACCGCGCACTATACGCGCGGGTTTGGCCACAGGGACGGGCGCTTTGCGCTTTCGGTCGACTGGTCGAAGGTGCCGGTGCCAAAGCCCGCCTTGACCGGCCCATGGGACCACGCGCCAAACCTTCCAGACCAATGGGACGTCATCGAACTTGCTGACGAACAGCATCCCTTCCGCCTGGCAACCTCGCCAGCGCGCTCGTTCCTGAACTCGACGTTCAACGAGAC
>JAIYEB010000101.1 GCA_027487195.1 Hyphomicrobiales bacterium
GCCAATATCCTGCTGATCCTTGGTCTTTCAGCCATGATCCTGCCGCTGCCCGTGGGTTCGAACGCGCTCAAGCGCGATGGATCTCTGGTTGTCGCAACGGCCGTCATTTTGTCGGCCGTGTCGGCCTTCTGGATGCTCGACCGGATCGTTGGTGTCGCTTTCATCGCAATCCTGATCGGCTATATCTACTATGCCTATCGTCAGGAGGTTGGCGTCCCTGCCGGTGCAGAGCACACCGCCGCCTTTGAACGTGGACAATGCATCGAAGGGGTCGTCCAGCATCTCGACTCCAGCCCTGTTCGACCGAAGCTCGAAGCCATTCCGGTCGCCAAAGCGCTTGGGATTGCCATCGCAGGCCTCGCGATCGTTGTCATTGCAGGCGGCTTCTTCGTTGATGGTGCCATCCGCCTTGCCCGCAACTGGGGCATTTCGGAAACGGTCATCGGCCTGACAATCGTTGCGGTCGGCACATCGATGCCGGAATTCGTCACATCGATCATTGCTGCATTGCGCAAGCAGAGTGATGTCGCACTTGGCAACATTCTCGGCTCAAACATTTACAACATCCTTGGAATTGGCGGCATCACAGCTCTGATCTCGCCGACAATCGTCCCCCCTGAAATTGTGCGCTTTGACAACCTCGTGATGATCGCAGTGTCCGTTGCGCTGCTGCTGTTTATGGCCACCGGGCGCAAGCTATCGCGACCGGAAGGTGGGCTGCTGGTTGCTGGCTACATTCTTTACGTCTGGTCGATCTGGCCGAAGGCTTGAGGAAAATGGCACAAAAACCCGCAGCAAATACCGATATCATCGCGAGCCTTGTGCTTCTCGGCGCAGCCATTGCTGCGCTCGTCGTGGCCAACTCCGGCTTGGCCTCGAGCTACACAGCGATCCTCAAAACCCCTCTGACGGTTGGCTTCTCGCCGTTTGCGATCACCGACAGCCTGCAGACCTGGATCAAGAATGCGCTGATGGCGGTGTTCTTCCTGCTCGTTGGCCTTGAGATCAAGGCCGAGTTCAAGGAAGGCGCCCTGTCAGAGCGTGAGCGCGCGATCCTGCCATTTGCAGCAGCCCTGGGCGGCATGATCGCGCCGGCCCTGATCTACCTTGCAATCGTTGGCACCACATCGGCCAACGCGCGTGGATGGGCCATTCCGTGCGCAACTGACATCGCCTTTGCGGTCGGTGTCGTTGGCCTGCTCGGCAACAAGGTTCCGGCCTCCTTGAAGGCGTTCCTGCTCGCGGTTGCCGTCATTGACGACCTCGGTGCGATTTTGATCATCGCCTTCTTCTATACCGCTGGCCTTGATCTGGGTGCGCTTGCCGCTGTCGCCGTTGTGGTGGCCATCATGGCGGTGCTGAACTGGCGCAATGTCTCAAATCTCTGGATCTACCTTGCTCTTGGCGTCATCCTCTGGATCTTCGTCTACCGCTCGGGTGTGAACCCGACGCTTGCAGGCGTGATCACAGCGCTGTTCATTCCGCTGAAAGCGCTCGATGGAGTGAAGAGCCCGCTGCATGATCTGGCGCACGCCATCAAGTGGCCGGTGACCTTCCTGATCATGCCGATCTTCGCGTTCGCGAATGCCGGCGTGTCGCTGCAGGGCCTGACCCTTCCGGATCTGGCCCAACCCGTCACCAGTGGCATTGCGCTGGGCCTTCTCCTCGGCAAGCCCATCGGAATCACGTTGTTCACGCTTCTCGTGGTCAAACTCGGCATTGCCCGGTTGCCGGAGGGTGTGACCTGGACGCAGGTCGTCGGCGTCGGCTTCATTGCCGGCATCGGGTTCACCATGAGCCTGTTCGTTGGCGTTCTTGCCTTCGAAGGCATGGACCAGATGATGAACCAGGTCCGCCTGGGCGTCCTCTCGGGCTCAACGCTGGCAGCGCTGATCGGCGCGCTGATCTTGGTGCTCGCGGCGGGCAAGATGAAGTCTGCCCGGGTGGCTTGATCCCGGGCGCTGATCTGGCGGCATAAAAAAAGGCCGGCGTCCCTCGGGAGGCCGGCCTTTTTCTTTTGAGGATGAGGCTACTCGGCTGCGACCCGTGCGGCTTCCGCCGCTACGCGGCGCTTGCGCAGCATATCAGCCACCAGGAAAGCGAGTTCCAGCGCCTGCTCGGCGTTGAGCCTCGGATCGCACGCGGTGTCATAGCGATCGCCCAGGGCATCAGCCGTAACCGGGACAAGCCCGCCCGTGCACTCCGTCACGTTCTTGCCGGTCATTTCCAGGTGGATGCCGCCTGGAATGGTGCCTGCGCTTTGATGAACGTCAAAGAAGCTCTGGATCTCACGCCGGATCAGGTCGAACGGGCGGGTCTTGCGCGCGTTCATCGTCACTGTGTTGCCGTGCATGGGATCACACGACCAGACCACATTGAGCCCCTCGCGCGTCACCGCTTCAACAAGGGCTGGCAGGTGCTTTTCAACCTTTTCAGCGCCAAAGCGGGCGATCAGCGTGAGCTTGCCCTTGCGATTGTCGGGGTTGAGCGCGCCCACGAGGCGGACCAGCTCATCCGGCTGCAGCGACGGGCCGCACTTCAGCCCAATTGGATTCAACACGCCCCGGCAAAACTCGACATGGGCATGGTCAGGCTGGCGCGTGCGATCACCGATCCAGATCATGTGGCCGGAGGTGGCGACATAAGGCTCGTCTGGTTGCGTTGAATCGCGCCGGGTCAGCGCCTCTTCATAGCCAAGAAGCAGCGCCTCGTGGCTGGTGAACATGTCGGTCGCCTTGAGCTCGGGATGGTGCTCCGGGTCAACGCCGCAGGCGCGCATGAACTCCATGGCCCGCTCAATGCGCTCGGCAAGATCCGCATAGGGCTTCCATTGCGGGGAAACCTTCAGGAAATCGAGCATCCACTTGTGCGCGTTGCCGAGCGAAGCGTAGCCGCCGCCCATCAGGGCGCGCGTGAAGTTGAGGGTCGCAGCCGACTGGCGATAGGCCTTCAGCATGCGCACCGGGTCGGGCGTGCGGTCTTCCGCCGTGAAGGCCGGGCCATTGACGATGTCGCCGCGATAGCTTGGCAGGCTGATGCCATCGACCGTCTCGGTCGATGAGGACCGGGGCTTGGCAAACTGACCTGCAAGCCGGCCGACTTTTACGATTGGCGTTGCGGCCTGATAGGTCAGGACAACGGACATCTGCAGGAACACCCGCAGGAAGTCGCGGATATTGTTCGGGCCGTGTTCCTCGAAGCTCTCGGCGCAATCGCCGCCCTGCAGAAGGAAGGCGCGGCCATCGCCAACTGCAGCCAGCTTGGCTTCAAGAGCGCGGCACTCACCCGCAAACACGAGTGGCGGGTAGGAGGCGAGTTCGCGCTCCACGTCCAGAAGCTTTGCCAGATCCGGATAGTCCGGGACCTGAACAATTGGCTTCTCGCGCCAGCTCGTTGGTGTCCAACTCTTCGGCATCACTCAAACTCCCGCCCCGTCCCCTGTTCCTCAGAGGTTAGCATCTTGTCGCGCGGCCCAATATCCGCGCGCGAGGCGGGTTTATACATGAACGGGAACGCCCGACAACACGGGCGACCCCTCAACCGGTCGCAAGGTCAGCCAAAAGCCCGGCGGCAACGGTTAGCTTTGCAACGGTCAGACCCTTTGCGCCGGCAATATCGACGAGGCTTGCTCGGGTGCGCTCAAGCGCCGGACCTGCCTTGGCTGTCCAGGCTGCAACGCCGCCCTGGCGCAGCGCCGAGACCGCAATCCTGCGACTTGTGCCGGCAAGGTCAGACAAGGCCCGATCGAGCGCAAGGCTTTCATAATAGTCGATGACGACGATGCGTTTCGCCGCAGCCGCGATGTCAGACAATGCGAAGGCCTCGCGCAAGGCAAACGTTGTGAGCGCCGCATCTGTAATCGGCACGCGGGCTGCGTCCGCCACCAGCACGATGTCGGTCGATTGCGCGAGCCACGGCAGCGCACACAGCCGCCGTGCCAGTTCTTCCGGAACGCCCTTTCGGGTGAGATCACTGGTGTCCATGGACAGCTGAGCCAGCGCATGGGCCGGCAGCGCGCGGGCGAGGGCTGCCTCAACCTCTGCAACGCCGGCGCCAAACCGTTTCACGACCCTGGCAAGGCCCGACGTCAGCCCGCCATAGCGCAGCATCCAGACCACGCGATCAAGCATAACCTCCTGGACGCCGGCATAGAGCGAGAGCTGCAAGGCGCCGGGGATGCGCGTATCCAGAGTATCGATCGCGCCGTTGAGTGTCGTCATGCCAAAGGAATCGCGCACGGCTGCAAAGGCGGCGGCGATTTCCGGACCGGTCGCCCCGGTTTGATCCGCAATGCGCGGGATCATGGTGGACCCGCCACGATTGATCATGGCGTTCGAAAGGGCCGTCGCGATGATCTCGCGCTTCAGCCTGTGGCTGTCGACGGCTGAGGGGTATTTGGATGCAAGTGCTGGCGGGAAATAGCGCAGGAGTTCGCGTCCGAGATAGTCGTCGTCCGGCACGCTCGACTCAATCAGCGCGTCGAACAATGCGAGCTTGGCGTAGGCGAGCAGCACCGCGAGCTCCGGACGGGTCAACGCCTCGCCGCGGCTCGCACGTTGATCGATCTCGCTGTCGCGCGGGAGGTCTTCAACAGCCCGGTCCAGGCGCTTTTCGGCCTCCATGCCCTGCATCAGACGCTTGGCGAAACCGACATCCTCAATGCCACGCCGCTGGCTGAGCGAGAGCGACAGGGTCTGTTGGTAGTTGTTGCGCAACACGAGGGCCGCAACATCCGGCGTCATTTCGGCAAGGAGCGCATTGCGCCGCTTCTCGGACAGGCGACCCGAGGCAACGACGCTTCCAAGCGCAATCTTGAAATTGACCTCTACGTCGGAGGAATTGACGCCAGCGGAGTTATCAATGGCGTCTGTATTGAGCCTGACACCGTTGCGTGCAGCCTCAATCCGCGCCTTCTGTGTCATGCCAAGGTTTGCGCCTTCGCCGATCACCTTCGCGCGCAGATCAAGGCCCGTAATCCGGATTGCATCGTTCGCCCTGTCGCCAACCTGCTCGTCGGTTTCCGAGGACGCACGGACATAGGTGCCAATGCCGCCAAACCACATCAGGTCAACTGAAGCGCGCAGGATTGCGTTCATCAGCTCCTGCGGGGTGACACTGTCCGACGAAATCGAAAGCCGTTCGCGCATTTCCGGCGACAGCGGGATGGACTTGGCCGAGCGCGGAAATATGCCGCCGCCGGCCGAGATCTTGGCCCGGTCATAGTCTGCCCAGGAAGAGCGTGGCAGCGCAAACATGCGCTCGCGTTCAGCAAGGCTTGTTGCAGGATCAGGATTGGGATCGAGGAAAATGTCGCGATGGTCAAAGGCCGCGATCAGCTTGATCGCAGGCGACAGCAGCATGCCGTTGCCAAACACATCGCCCGACATGTCGCCAACGCCGGCAACAGTGAATGGCTCGGTCTGGATATCGATGTCCATCTCGCGGAAGTGGCGTTTGACAGCCTCCCACCCGCCGCGCGCGGTAATGCCCATCTTCTTATGGTCATATCCGACAGACCCGCCGGATGCGAACGCATCGCCAAGCCAATGGCCATAGAGCGCCGAAATGCCATTCGCGATGTCCGAGAATGTGGCTGTGCCCTTGTCCGCAGCAACCACGAGGTAGGGGTCATCGCCGTCGCGGCGCACAATCCCTTCGCGCACCGTCACACTGCCATCTGCCGAGATATTGTCGGTGACATCGAGAAGGGCCGCAACGAACAGCTTGTAGGCTTCGGTACCCTCGGCAAGCCAGGCCGCCCGGTCTGATGCCGGTGGCAGCTTCTTGGGAACGAACCCGCCCTTCGCGCCGACCGGCACGATCACCGCATTCTTCACCTGCTGTGCCTTCACCAGACCCAGGACCTCGGTTCTGAAATCCTGCGGCCGGTCGGACCAGCGCAGGCCGCCGCGCGCAATGCGGCCAAACCGGAGGTGAACACCTTCCACGCGCGCCGAGAAAACGAAAATCTCGACCATGGGACGCGGGTCCGGCAGGCCGATCAGCTTCCTGGAATCAAGCTTGAAGCACAGCGTTGCCTTGGGCAGGCCATCTGTCCCGAGCTGGAAGAAGTTCGTGCGCAGCATCGACGTTACGACGTTGAGGAAGCGGCGCAGGATGCGGTCTTCATCAAGGCTCGTGACCGATGAGAGACGCCCTTCAATGCCACTGATGATGTCAGAAGCCTTGCTGTCGCGCTCACCCGCAAAGGTCGGGTCAAACTGCACGCGAAACAGCGACACAAGATCCGTCGCAATCGCGGAATGCTTGACGAGCGTTGCCCAAAGATAGTCCTGGCTGAAGCCAACGCGCGCCTGCCGCAGGAAGCGGGCAACAGCGCGCACCAGGGTGACTTCGCGCCATCCAAGCCCGGCCGTGAGCACGAGAGCGTCAAAGCCATCCGATTCCGCGCGCCCGTTCGCAACCGCCATGTAGGCGGCCTCAAGCCGCGTTCCTGTGGCGGCAAGATCAACTGCCCCACCATCCGCGCGCTTCAGGCGCATGTCGTGGATCGTGACCGAAGCCTCGCTGTCCTCGCCACGCGGCTCCACGACAACCGATGTTTCTGACACAGCGCGAAAGCCCATGGCTTCCAGAATGGGTACGCGCTCGGACAGGGGAATGGCGCTGCCCCGGTTGAAGATGCGCAGGGCGACCTCATGGCTTTCAGCACCCTCAAAGCCGTAA
>JAIYEB010000316.1 GCA_027487195.1 Hyphomicrobiales bacterium
CTTGATCCCATCGAAGTGCTGGTGCTTCCGCGTATTCTTGCGCTGGTGATCGCGTTGCCCCTGGTCACGATCATTGCGAACTTCGCAGCGCTTGCAGGCGGCGCGGTCACGCTCGCCGTTTATGCGGGTGTTGAGATTTCTGCCTTCATCGACACCTTGCAGAACGGCATCCGCACCGTGCACACCTTTGTGGGCGTCGCCAAGGCACCGGCCATGGCGCTGATGATCGGACTTGTGGCCTGCTTTGAAGGGTTGAGAGTCCAGGGCAGCGCTGAATCCCTTGGACTGAGGGTCACGGCCTCGGTCGTCACAGCCATCTTCATGGTGATTGTGCTTGATGGTGTGTTCGCTGTCGTCTTTGCGGCATTTGGCGCATGACAACGCCCGAAGCTGTCATCACGGTTCGCGATCTCTCGGTCACGCTGAACAACCGGGAGATCCTGCACGGGCTTGATCTCGACGTCTATCGCGGCGAAGTCCTTGGCATCGTTGGCGCATCCGGCACAGGCAAGTCCGTGCTCATGCGCGCCATCATTGGCCTCGTGCCGCGCACCTCGGGAACGGTGCAGGTGCTGGGTCGAGACCTGCACCCCGAGTTCGGCCAGAATGGTGGTGTCGAGCGCTATTGGGGTGTCCTGTTTCAGCAAGGCGCGCTGTTTTCATCAATGACAGTGGCCCAGAACATTCAGATGCCGCTTCGCGAATATCTCGATTTGCCACAAGCGCTTCTGGATGAGATTGCGGCGCTGAAGATTGCGCTGGTTGGCCTTGCCCCCGATGCGTTCGGCAAATACCCGTCCGAGCTCTCGGGTGGGATGATCAAGCGGGCAGCGCTGGCGCGCGCCTTGGCGCTCGAACCTGAAATCGTGTTCCTCGATGAACCAACGGCGGGTCTTGACCCGATCTCGGCTGGCGAATTTGACGCACTGATCCGCGATTTGCAGAAGACCCTCGGTTTAACAGTGTTTATGGTGACCCACGACCTCGACAGCCTTGCGACGATATGTGATCGGATCGCGGTCGTTGGTGACAAGCGTGTGCTGGTCGCCGGCGATCTTGATGCGATGCTGGCGTTTGATCACCCCTGGGTCCGGTCCTATTTCCACGGTCCCCGGGCACGCGGCATCAAAAAGGCGGGCTGAGGCGTATGGAAACCAAGGCGAAAAACCTTCTGGTCGGCCTGTTCGTGCTGGCAACGCTGTTGATCGGCACTCTGTTCGCTGTCTGGGTCACCAGACTTGGCGAGCAGGGCAACCGCAAGACGTTTTTTGTTGTGTTTCAGGGCTCGGTGCAGGGCCTCGGTCAAGGCTCCCTCGTGGTCTACAACGGCCTTCGGGTTGGCGAAGTGACCGAAATCGGAATCAATCCGGGCAATCGCTCCGAGATCCGTGCGCGCATGTCCGTCAACGTGTTGACCCCGGTCAAGCGCGACAGCCGGGTGCGACTGTCTTTCGCTGGTCTGACCGGCGGCGCCACGCTTGAAATCAGCGGCGGAAGCCAGCCGGGAGAAGACCTGGTCCCGGGCAGCGACGGTGTCTCGCCTGCCCTGTTTGCTGAACGTTCCTTCGTCCAGAATTTGCTCGATGGCGGCACTGACACGCTTGCACGCGTCAACAGTGTCGTGACGCGGCTTGAGGAGTTGGTTGTCGCCAATCAGGCCAATGTTCAGACAACGCTCGACAACGTGAAGAGCTTCACCGACGCGCTCGCGTCAAACGCACCGGCGATCAATACGTTCCTGGCCGATGCAACGATCACAGCCCGCAGGCTTGCCGACCTGTCAGCACGTCTTGATCAGGCCACAGCGTCCATCGAGCCCCGTCAGGTCGGCGAGATCGTCAACAATCTCGCGGAACTCTCGGCTGTTCTGGCCCAGCAGCGTGAGGGGATCTCATCCTTCGTCGGCGATGCCTCACGCGCCGCCAGGGGCATTGCCGATGCAACCCAGCAGCTCGCGCCCATGATTGAGCGCGCAGACCGGCTTTTGAGCGCGGTTGACGCGACGCGCGTGCAAAACGCCGTCCGTCATGTCGAAACCTTCACCGAAGCTCTTGGTGGCTCATCCGACCGCGTGTCTCAGATCCTTGAGGACGCGCAAGGTGCCGTGACCTCGTTCCGTGCAGCCGCAAACCGCGTCGAAGAAATGATCGGTGGCGGCGCAGGCACGGGCCTTGTTGGCGAGGCAACCGAAACGCTGAAGCAGTTCCGGCAAACCGCAGCGGTCCTCGAGCGGCGGATCAATGAATTCTCCGGCGATCTGTCGCGGATGACGGGGCCCGCCGTTCGCGAGTTGCAGGGTTTGATGGCTGAGACACGGCGCACAGTGGGGTCGCTTGATCGCGTGGTGCGTGATCTCGAACGCAATCCCCAGCAGCTGCTGCTTGGGCGTCCCGGGGTTCCCGAATTCAACCGTGGGCGATAAGGACGTTTTGTGACAACGCGCCGAACATTTCTGTTTGCATCCCTCGCACTGCCCGTGTCGCTTTCGGGTTGCGTATCCTCTGCGCTGTCGCCGGGCTCAGTCGACACGTTTGATCTTCAGCCGCTGCAGCGCTCCGGCCAAGGTCGGGCGGGAAGTGCCCGCCAGCTTGTCGTGCAGGAACCGACGACCCTTCGCCTTTACGATGGCGAGCGTATCGTTGTTCGCACCCGTGCGGGCGAGGCAAGCTATCTTCCAGGCGCCCAGCTGATCGATCGCCTGCCACGGTTGCTTCAGGCGCGGATTGTCCAGAGCTTTGAAAACACCCGACGCGTGCGCGCTGTGGCGCGACCGGGCGAAGGGCTTGATCCGGATGTCGTGCTGCTGACCGATATTCGCACTTTCGGGCTTGATGCGTCTGCCGGCACGGTGGCGGAGATCGATCTGTCTGTGCGTCTGGTTTCAGGCCGGAATGGCCGCGTGATCGCCTCGGAACTGTTCTCAGCGCGCGCTCCAGCTCCCTCAACAGAACCCAGAGCTGTGATTGCAGCGCTTGATGGCGCGCTCTCCCAGGTTTTGACGCAGGTTGTGGACTGGGCAGCGCGCAGATAGCGCACCGCCCGCACCCTTCGAACGACGAAGTCCAGCCCCATCCTCAATCGAGCGCGCGGACGACGTATCGCCCGCGCGGCCAAAGCCTCGATCAGTTATCGAAGCGCCCGGCAGCGTGGGCAAACATCGCATAGACCTTGCCGCGATCTGATGTCAGGGACTGGCGGGTCTGCGTCAGGTCAGGGTCCTGGCGCTGGATATCGGCGATGAAGCGCTCGAAATCAGCGACATAGCGATCAACCGTTGTGCGGAATTCCGCGTCGCGTTGATAGCGCCGGCGCACGGTGTCGAACGTTTGCTGGCCGCCAGGCGTGTAGATGCGTCGATCAAACGCGGCCGTTTCCCCCGCAAGATAACGCAGCCACACATCATCAAGCACATCATCATGAACCGCACGCACGATATCGGTCGTCAGAGCTGAGACCGGGTCTGCCGCGCCAGCCGAACGCCGCTGCGGTGCCCGCGCCCGGCGGTCATCGTCATTTCCGCTGTCGGCGCGGTTCAGCACGTCGCGGATCCAGCCCGGACGATCACCGATCGAGGACGCAACCGGAGCCGCCTCAGCGACCGGGCGAGCTTCAATGGACGGACGAAGCACAGGGCGCGGTGGCGCTACGGGCTGAGGAACCTCACGGGCCTGGGTCCGCAAGGGCAGCGGCGCAGGCTCGGCGGCCACGGCGGCGGCCTGCGGCACCTGACGGCGCTGCGGTGTTGCCACATCGAGGTTTGCACTCTGGCGGGTGACGAGCTTCGACAACTCGTTAAGCGCCTTGATCTGGTCGCCAACGACGCGGCGCATGCGATCCGCCTGCTCCTGCGTTTCGCGCGGAAGATCAAATACGCCGCGCTTGATATCCTCGCGCGTGACTTCGACTTCGTTGCGAATGTCTGTCAGGGCCGTGCGCAGCTGGTCAACGCCTTGCGTAACCGACTGCAGATTGGCAGCCATGGCGGTGCGCGCCTCGGCTGTCACGCGCTCAAGCGCTTCGCGCATCACCTCGGCCGTGCGACGGGTCTCGACTTCAGTCTCGCCGCGCATGCGCTCGACCTGGTCAATCACGCCATCGCTCGTGAGACGGGTGGCTTCCGACAGGAAAGCGCCAACTTCACGCGCCTTGGTGTCGGCGTGCGCCATCGTGCGTTCGATGACGGCAGCATAGCCACGCATCAGCGAGTCGATTTCCTCAGACTTGGCGAGAAGGCCAGTCGTGATGGCGTCGATCGCTGCCTTGCGCTGGGCGAGAACCTGATCGATGTCGCCCGACGCGCGGTCAAGCCCGCCAATGGCGCGCTCAAGCCCGCTGACGCTGCTGTCGATATCCCGCGACATGATCCCAAGATCACGCACAGCGCCTTCGGTGGCATTGCGCAATCCATCGACTTCGCCGCCAAGGCGGTCCGTTGCTGCGCGCGCATCCTCGCTCAACACGACAACGAGCCTTTGCATCTCTTCAAGTCGCGTTGCGAGTGCGCCTTCGACGCCTGTCAGCGTCTGGGACGCATCCCCAAGCACGGTCTGAAGAACCCGGTTGGTGTCGCCAAGACGCGAGAGCACCGACACAATGCGGCCAGACACATCTTCGCTGGTGGTCCGCAAGGATTCGGTGGCAAGCCGGCCATGATGGGCGAGGCTTTCTTCGATCCGCTTGCTCGACTGCTCGGCAGACAGGGTCAGACGGCTCGACTGGGCGTCGAGCGCTTCCGCCAGTTCTTCACGGCTGCGCTCCAGTGCCTGCCTCAGCGCCCCGCCCTTGTCATCCAGCAAGGAGGCCAGGGCTTCCGTACGTATCCCGATCGCGTCGACAACGTCATTGGTGCGGATGCGCATCGCTTCCGACACTTCGAACGCGCGCTCGGCAATCTGCTTTGCCACCAGCTCGGAGCGGTGCGCGAGAGCGCGATCCACCTGATCGGCCCGCGTCTGCAGAAGCTCTGAGGCCTCCGAGACACGTTCGGTGACAAGCGTGGCGACACTTTCACCACGCTCGGCCAGCGTCTGCTGGATGTCGTCGATACGGCTGCCCAGAAGGGTCTCGATACGCGCCACCGTGCCCGTCAGGGTGTCGGCAACGTGGGTTGCGCGTTGGCCAAGCGACAGGTCGATGGCAACAGCGCGGTTTTCAAGCATGTCAGCAATGGCCGCTGAACGCTCATCAATCGCCTTTGTCACCGCACTGGCACGGTCAGCCAAGGTCGTCGTGATGTTTGCGAGCCGCTCATCAACCACACTGCCGAACGAACCAGAGCCGAGCGACAGGGCCGTTGTGACTTCCTCTGTCTTCATGGCGATGGTTTCGCCGACCTCGCGCGACCGCGCTTCAAGCGTGTCCGAGATGCTCTGACCCATCCTGTGGAAGCTCTGGTCAATCTCGGTTGCGTGCTGCAACAGCGACGTATCGAGGCGCGCGACCTGACCGCCTACACGCTGGTCAAAGTTTGCAAAACGTTCATCGAGCGAAAGGGCGAGCGAGTGGATCTTGCCGCCAACGCGCGCATCAATCGAGTCAATGCGTTGATCGAGTTCACGACCAATCGTCGATGTGCGCTCATCAAGTGCGCTCACACGTTGTTCAAACGCCTGGCCGACCGCTTCGGTATGGGCATCGAGCACCAGAATGCGCTCGTTGATCGCGCGCGCAACGTCCTGGGTCCGTCCATCCATGGCAACAAGGCGCTGTTCGATGACGCGATCGAATTCCATTGCCTGAAGCGCGATCATGTCTGTCAGAATGCGGCCCTTGCCGCTGACAATCTCATCAATCGTGGCAAGCCGGGCTTCAAGCGTGTGCTCGACGCGGCTGCTTTCCGAGGCAAGCGTGCCTGTCAGGCGCTCGCCGGCGAATGTCAGTCGCTGTTCGGCATCAGCAGTCAAGGTATCGACGACCTGAGCAATCATGCTGCTGCGTTCGACCAGTCGGTCATCCAGCGAGCGGCCGGTGGTCTCGAGCCGGTCCACAAGGTCACTGCCGTCGGTAACGATTGTCTTCTCGATGAGCGCACTGGTCTGGGACAGACGGTCCGCAAGATCGGTGCCCTGGGTTGAAATCGTCGCTGCAATACGGTGACCGGTGTCCTCGAGGCGGCTGGTCACCTCGTTGCCGCGGATCGACATGTCGACCACAAGCGCATCGCCAATGGTCTTGAGGTTGTGAACGACCTCATTGGCCTTGCTCGACAAGGTGTCGTTCACGCCTTGACCGGTGCTGGACAGCGTCGAGGTCACAGTCCGAGCATGCTCGTCGAGCGTCTCGATGATCTCGCGACCTGTGGACATGAAGGTCGTGCTGATCGCCTCACCACGCTGCGACAGCTCGCTCGTGATGAGCTGGCCGGTATCCTGCAGACGGTCGGCGATCGACTTTCCACTATCGGCAATCTCTGCCGAGATCATGCGACCGGAGAA
>JAIYEB010000323.1 GCA_027487195.1 Hyphomicrobiales bacterium
GTGGTCGATCCGCGCGGCGTCATCACCTATGCCAACGATGCAGCCCAGCAGTTCTTCCAGGCCTCGCCCGCGGTGTTCCGCCGCCAGAAGATTGACGCGTTCATTCCATTCGGAAGCCCGATGCTCGCCTTGATCGAGCAGGTGCGCGAGCGCCGTGCGCCCGTCAACGAATACCGGGTTGACCTTGCCGGCCCACGACTGAGCGGCGATCATGTGGTCGATCTCTATGTCGCGCCAATGGGCGAGCCGTCCGATGACATCGTTGTCATGCTGCAGGAACGCGGCATGGCCGAAAAGATGGATCGCCAGTTGACCCACCGGGGCGCCGCACGCTCGGTCACCGGGCTTGCCGCCATGCTGGCGCATGAAATCAAGAACCCGCTGTCAGGGATTCGCGGCGCGGCCCAGCTTCTCGAGACATCTGTGGGCGATGAGGATCGCGGGTTGACGCGTCTGATCGGCGAGGAAGTCGACCGGATCGTGAAGCTCGTTGATCGTATGGAAGTCTTCTCGGATGAGCGCCCGATTTCGCGTTCTCCTGTGAACATCCATTCTGTGCTCGGCCATGTGCGCACGCTTGCCCAGTCGGGTTTTGCCCGCCACATCCGCTTCAGTGAGGAGTATGACCCCTCGCTGCCGCCGGTCTTTGCCAATAAGGACCAGCTGATTCAGGTCTTCTTGAACCTCGTCAAAAACGCAGCCGAGGCGATCGGTTCGGATACGGGCGAGGGCGAGATCGTGCTTTCGACCGCATACCGTCCGGGCATTCATCTCTCGGTGCCAGGCAATACGGCGCGCGTCAGCCTGCCCTTGGAGTTTTGCGTGCGCGACAATGGTCCAGGCGTTTCAGCCGACCTGATGCCGCATCTGTTTGATCCCTTCGTCACAACAAAGCCGAGCGGCTCGGGCCTTGGCCTGGCGCTGGTTGCCAAGATCATCGGCGATCATGGCGGTGTGATCGAGTGCGACAGCCAACCCCGTCGCACGCAATTTCGCGTGCTGATGCCCATGGTCAACACACGTAGCCCAGCGCGAGCCAGGTGAGCATGCCAACCGGAACCATTCTTGTAGCTGATGACGACGCCGCGATCCGCACTGTCTTGAACCAGGCGCTGTCGCGTGCTGGCTATGACGTGCGCCTGACAGGCAATGCCGCAACGCTGTGGCGTTGGGTCAGTCACGGGGAGGGCGATCTTGTCATCACCGACGTCGTGATGCCCGACGAGAACGTCTTTGATGTGCTTCCACGCATGAAAAAGGTGCGTCCGGAACTGCCGATTATCGTGATGAGCGCGCAGAACACGTTCATGACCGCAATCAAGGCATCGGAGAAGGGCGCGTACGAATATCTGCCAAAGCCGTTCGATCTCAAGGAACTCATCAGCATTGTGGGTCGTGCGCTGTCCGAACCACAGGAGAAGCGGACGCGACCGGGCCATGACGATGACATGGAGCAGATTCCGCTCGTTGGCCGCTCGGCTGCGATGCAGGACATCTACCGGGTGCTGGCCCGTTTGATGCAGACGGACCTGACCGTCATGATCTCCGGTGAAAGCGGGACCGGCAAGGAGCTGGTTGCACGTGCGCTGCATGATTACGGCAAGCGCCGGGCCGGTCCGTTTGTTGCAATCAACATGGCGGCCATCCCGCGTGACCTGATTGAATCCGAGCTGTTTGGTCACGAAAAGGGCTCGTTTACCGGCGCACAGGCGCGCAGCGCCGGGCGTTTCGAGCAGGCCGAGGGCGGCACGCTGTTTCTTGATGAGATCGGCGACATGCCGATGGAGGCGCAGACCCGGCTTTTGCGCGTGCTGCAGCAGGGCGAATACACAACTGTTGGCGGGCGTACCGCCATCAAGACGGATGTGCGCATCATCGCTGCAACCAACAAGGATCTCAGGCTCCTGATCAATCAGGGCATGTTCCGCGAAGATCTGTTCTTCCGTCTGAACGTTGTTCCGATCCGCCTGCCGCCCTTGCGCGAGCGGCTCGACGATATCCCTGATCTTGCCCGCCATTTCCTCATGGTCGCGGCCAAGGAAGGTTTGCCCAAGAAGGATATCGAGGCCACAGCCATCGAGCGCATGCGCCGGTATCGCTGGCCAGGAAACGTGCGCGAACTTGAAAATCTCGTGCGCCGCCTGGCAGCGCTTTATCCCCAGGACACGATCACGGCCAACATCGTCGATCAGGAACTGGCCGTGCCGGACGGTGTTGCGCCAGGCGATGGTGTGGTTGTCCAGAGCGATGAAAGCCTGGCCGTCTCGGCCGAGCGCCATCTCGCGCGTTATTTTGCGCAGTTTGGCGATGATCTGCCACCGCCCGGGCTTTATCACCGGATCCTGCGCGATGTGGAGTATCCGCTGATTTCGGCAGCCCTTGCCGCCACACGCGGCAACCAGATCAAGGCCGCCGAGCTTCTGGGCGTCAATCGCAACACGTTGCGCAAGAAGGTCCGCGACCTCGATGTGCATGTGATCCGCTCAACCCGGTAGTGGTCCTAGTCTGGCATTCGAACGTGCGAATGTCGTGAAGCGGGACAAAGACGTCAGGCCAATTCCAAGAGGGGCTTTTCGTCAGATCGCCACGCGCTTCCTGAGGTCAGCCAGGTTCAGCGCGTCGCGCTCGCCTGACAGCACGATCTGGCCTCGGTCCATCACGGAGATGTCGTCGGCAAGCTCCCAAACGAAGTCGAGATATTGCTCGACGAGCAGGATCGCCATGTCTCCGCGCTGGCGCAGATAACGCAGCGCAGCGCCGATTTCCTTGATGATTGAGGGCTGTATGCCTTCGGTCGGTTCATCGAGCACAAGGAGCTTCGGTCGCATGACGAGCGCGCGGGCGATGGCGAGTTGCTGTTGCTGGCCGCCGGAAAGGTCGCCGCCGCGTCTGCCGAGCATGTCGCGGAGCACGGGAAA
>JAIYEB010000370.1 GCA_027487195.1 Hyphomicrobiales bacterium
AAGGTCCTTGACCTCGAGGGTAGGGGTCATCGCTTGAGCCTCGGGTTGAGCACATCGCGCAGGCGGTCACCAACGAGGTTGATCGTCACGATGGTGAAGAGCAGCGCAAAGCCGGGGAAGAAGGAGATCCAGTACCGGCCCGAGAGCATGTACTGGAAGCCATTGGAAATCAGCACGCCGAGCGAGGGCTCGGTCTGCGGCAGGCCAACGCCGAGGAATGACAGCGTGGCCTCAAGCGCAATCGCGTGCGCGGTCTGGACAGTTGCCACCACGATCAGCGGCGCAAGGCAGTTCGGCAGGATATGCCGAAACAGGATGCGCTCATGGCTGAGACCAAGGCAGGTTGCGGCTTCGACATATTCCTTTTTGCGTTCGACGAGCGCGGACGCTCGCACCGTGCGCGCATAGTAGGCCCACTGCACGATCACAAGCGCCAGGATGATCTTGTCGACACCCTTGCCAAGGACCGAGACAAGGATCAGCGCCACGAGGATCGCCGGCAATGACAGCTGAAGATCAACCACGCGCATGATCAGCGTGTCGGTACGCCCGCCGACATAGGCTGCAATCAGGCCAACCGATGCCCCGATCACGACCGCAATCAGCCCGGCAACAAGACCAACGGTCAGCGAGATCCGCAGGCCATAGAGGATGGCCGAGTACAGGTCTCTGCCGACCCCGTCCGAGCCGATGATGAAGGTGTAGCCTTCCATCGAAGCCGTACCCGGTGGGCGACGGGAATCCATGATGTCGACCTGGGCGAGATCATAGGGGTTTTGCGGTGTGATGAAGGGCGCGAGAATGGCCAGGAGCACAATCGCGCCCAGCACGATCAAAGCGCCGACAGCCACCTTGTCTTCGAGGAACTCGGAGATGAACCGACGCAGTGGCGTTTCCACCTTTGCGACAGCAGCAACACCAGGCGCTGCCTGTTGAGCCATGTCAGTCATATCAAGCCCCCTGATCGCGCAGCCGCACCCGGGGATCGAGTACGGAATACAGAATATCAACGATGAGGTTGATGACGACGAACAACACAACAACGAGCATCACATAGGCGACAATGACCGGTCGATCGATGCGCTGGATGGATTCAAGCAGGAGCTTGCCCATGCCAGGCCACGCAAAGATCGTTTCCGTCACGACCGAGAAGGCGAGCAGCGAACCAAACTCCAGGCCAACAACCGTGACCACAGGGATCAGGATGTTGCGCAGGACATGGACGAAGATGACGCGGTTTTCTGAAACGCCCTTGGCGCGCGCAAACTTCACGTAGTCCATCATGATCACTTCACGCACGCCTGCGCGGGTGAGGCGGATCACAAGTGAAATCTTGAGCAGCGCAAGGTTCAGCGCCGGGAGCGCAATGTGCTGCCAGCCCTTGAGTGTATGCAGCGATGTCTCGATCCCCAGAATATGGGTTGTCGGCCCGCGACCCGTCGAGGGGAGCCAACCGAGCATCACGGCAAACACCATGATGAGCAGCAGCCCGACCCAGAAGGTTGGCAGCGAAAATCCGACAATCGAACCCGCCATCACGGCGCGCGAACCGAACCGGTCTGGAAACAATCCAGCGTAAAGGCCAAGCGGCAAGCCAATGAGAATGGCAAAGACCATGGCGACAATCGCAAGTTCGAATGTTGCCGGCATGCGCTCTGCAATGAGCTTCATGGCCGGCGCACCGTGGACAAAGGAGGTTCCAAGGTCGCCTGTGAGCGCGCTGCCGACAAAGACGAAGAACTGTTGCCAGATCGGCAGATCAAGACCGAGAGCTGTTCTGACCTCCTCGATCTGTTGCTGGTTCATTTCCGGCGAAACGTAGAGCCAGACCGGATCGCCAACGAAATTGACGCCGAAAAACACGATGATCACCATGGCAATGATGACCCAGACCGCCTGCAGCAGGCGGCGAAGCACGAACGCCATCATGGTCGGGGGCTTTCTGTTCTAGGTGTCAATTCGGCCTCACGGACGATTGGGGAAATTGGCATGGCACGACATCGTGAACACAAGTTCGGCTGCCGTGAATGGCGAACCATCATGGAATAAATCGTGACGGCGCAACACGTTCCGTGACACGTTTGGCTCGGTCGCAGCCAACAGCGTACGCCGCGAAATACTCATCCGCACGCTCCGCTACTCCCTTGATTGTGAAACTGAAACGGGGGCGGCGATGACCACCCCCGTTTTGATTGTGCTCAGGTTGTAACCGGGCGGACCGACATGGCCAGCGTGTATTCATCCGTGCGCGCCTCAACGCGAACGGCGCGACGCGCGGCCCAGGTGTTCAGCGGATAATGGATCGGGATCACACCAAGTTCGGCAACGGCTGCTTCCATGGACTGGCGCAGCAGCTGACCACGGCGCGTGTCGTCGACGGTCCGGAAAGCCTCTTCAAGCGGTGCGTCAACGGTGCGGCTTGAGAAGCGGCCGCGGTTGGCTGCGCCCATGCCGGTTTCGCGATTGAAGGTCGCGACAAGACCGCGAAGTGCCTCGGAGGCCTCGCCGGTTGAAGCACCCCAGCCAACGAGAATGAAGGAGAACTCCGGCTCGCCGCCAGCACCTGTCGAGGCGCGGGTGAAGAATGCCGCCTGCGGAACCGTTTCGACCGTCGCCTGAATGCCGAT
>JAIYEB010000064.1 GCA_027487195.1 Hyphomicrobiales bacterium
CGCATCGTCAAGCCGGGCGCGCGTATTGAGCTTGGACCCTTCGACATCGAGTTCATTCCGGTGGCCCATTCGATCCCGGAAGCGACAGCCCTGGCGATCCGCACGAAGGCCGGCAACGTGCTCCACACGGGCGACTGGAAGATCGATCCAACCCCGCCACTTGGCGACCGTGTCGATTTTGACCGGATGGCTGCATTTGGCGCTGAGGGCGTCGACGCGCTTGTCGGCGACTCGACCAATGCCGTTCGCGAAGGGCGCTCGCCGTCTGAAGCTGATGTCGGCAAGGCGCTGACTGCTTTGATCGGAAAGGCGAGGGGGCGCGTGGCCGTCACGCTGTTTTCCTCCAACATTGGCCGCGTCGAGAGCATTGCGCGCGCTGCAGAAGCCAACGGACGCAGTGTCGTTTTGATTGGTCGGGCGCTGCAACGGGCTGTGATGGTTGCGCGCGAGGTCGGCTACCTCAACGGCGTTGCGCCGTTCCTCGATATGGAGTCGTTTTCGGACCTGCCGCGCGCCAACGTGGTTGCGATCATGACGGGCAGTCAGGGCGAGCCGCGCTCCGCGCTTGCCCGTGTGGCCGACGGCAGTCACCCACACGTCTCGCTGACCAAGGGCGATACGGTCGTGTTCTCATCGCGCACGATCCCTGGAAACGAGCGGGCTGTTGGCTCGATCATGAATGGCCTGACCCGGATGGGCGCAGAGATCATCACGGATCGCACCCACCTTGTGCATGTCTCCGGCCACCCGAGAGTGGATGAACTGAAAGAGCTCTATGCCGTTGTAAAGCCACGCGCTGTCATCCCGGTTCATGGCGAAGCCGTGCATCTGGCAGCGCACGCGGCCATCGCCCGTTCCCTTGGGATTGCAACGACGGACGAGGTCATGAACGGCGCCGTGGTGCGCCTTGCGCCAGGCCCCATCGAGATCGTCGACTGGGTGGCGACGGGGCGGCTTGCCAAGGATGGCCGGCTGTTGCTCGACGATGAGGACCGCACCATCCCGGAGCGTCGCAAACTCGCACGTTCGGGCATTATCTCGATTGCCGTTGCCATTGGCGCCAAGGGCGACATGCTCGGGGAACCCGACATCGAGATGATGGGCGTGCCGCGGACCGGGCTGAGCGGCAAATCGATCCTCGACGTGGTCCTCGACACGGTTGAGGGCGTATTCAGTGGGCTGCCGCGCGCGCGCCGGCGCGATCGCGACCTCGTCAGCAATGCCATTGCGCGCGCCGTTGGTTCGGCTGTGGATCAGGAATGGGGCAAGCGCCCGTTCTGCCATGTGCTGGTTGTCGGCGAGTAGAGCATGTTGCGCAAAAGTGGTCGCCGGTTTTGCGTGAACAGCATGCGACAAACCGGAGACTTGGAGCGCCGTTCTGATTGCATCAAAACAAAAGCGCGAAAAGGGCAGGAGGGGAAATGATTGGCAGATTGAACCATGTCGCCATTGCGGTGCCTGACCTTGCGAAAGGCATTGCAACCTATGCAGGGGCGCTTGGCGCCGAAGTGTCGCCGCCGCTGGCCCAGCCGGAGCATGGTGTCACCGTTGTGTTTGTCATGCTGCCCAATACCAAGATCGAACTTCTCGAGCCTCTCGGTGAAGGCTCTCCGATTGCAAAGTTCCTGGAGCGCAGCCCCGAGGGCGGCATCCATCACGTTTGCTATGAAGTTGATGACATCCTTGCTGCCCGCGACAAGCTGAAGGCGGAGGGCGCGCGCATCCTGGGGGATGGCAATCCGAGGATTGGCGCGCACGGCAAGCCGGTTTTGTTTTTGCATCCCAAGGATTTTCTGGGAACGCTCGTGGAGCTGGAGCAGGCATGAACGCGTCTCGTACGATCATTGCGCTTGAAACAGCTCTCGGCATCTGGGCGCTGCTGGTGCTTGCAGTCTTTTTCGGGATCTTCCTCTGGCGGACATTCATTGAGCCGCAGGACCCGCGGCCGTCTCTTCTCCATCGTCTCGGACAAGGCCTGCTTCCGACGGGTGTGTTTGCTGCCATCACCCTGTTCCTCGTCGTGTCGCCACGGTGGGCGGCGATCTATTTCGTGGTCTGGTGGACGGTTCTGTTTGCTGTTTTGCCGTTTGGTGTGCGTACGCAGGCTGAAGCTGGCGAGATTGTGCCAGGTTCCGCACCCTCCGCGCCGCTTGCGCCGCGCCTGAAGCAAAAGGCGCTCGCAACCTCGGTCATCGCAGCCATCGCATGCTTTGCGTTGTGGGCGTTTCTCGCGATCTGGCGCAACTGACGCCCTCCCTTCATCCCAACGCGTTGGACCGCGCACACTGTCTTTGGTCCTGCACATTTTTGTCACGGCGGCTGGCGTAGACGTGGCGTATAGACGCCCCAGAACAGACTGCGTCTTGCCGGGCTGTGTGGTGTCTGATATCGCCCGCGCCCCTTTATCCGTCCAAGGCGGCAGACATGAAACCATCGACCGCCCTTGGGCTTGATTTTGGCACCACCAACACGGTTGGCGCGCTCGTTGCGCCAGGCGGGGCATTGACCCCGCTTGCGATCCAGAGCGACAGCGGCGCAAGCGAGGTGTTTCGCACGGTGCTCTGTTACTGGCGCGAAATGGTTGGCGGCATTTCCCTGCCGAAGGTTGAAGCCGGCCCGTTTGCGGTTGCCAAGTTTCTTGAGGAGCGGGAGAGCTGCCGGTTTCTGCAGTCGATCAAGACGCTTGCCGCCAGTGCTGCCTTTGAGGAAACAAGGATCAACGGTCGGGCGCAACGCTTCGAAGACCTCATGGGTACGTTTTTCCGGCTCTACGCCGGACATGCGAGCGGCACCATGCCGGAACTGCCCAAACGGCTTGTTCTTGGCCGCCCGGTCGTGTTTGCCGGTTCAAATCCCAACGCCGAGCTCGCAATGACGCGTTACCGGCAGGCGCTGGAGCCCTTTGGCTTTGACGATGTTCTCTCGGTCTATGAGCCGGTCGCTGCCGCATACTTTTTCGCTCAGCGCCTTGAAGGGTCGGCGACCGTATTTGTTGGCGACTTTGGCGGTGGCACCAGCGATTTCTCGATCATTCGTTTCGAGAAGTCCGGCAATCGCCTGTCAGCCAGGCCTCTCGGGCGCTCCGGCGTGCCGGTTGCAGGCGATTCATTCGATGCCCGCATCA
>JAIYEB010000099.1 GCA_027487195.1 Hyphomicrobiales bacterium
GCGTCGCGGCGATTGGGCTGAAGGCTGGGCACCGCCCGGCACCGGAGATCCGATGCCGGGCGATGGACGTCGTCAGGCCAGGGTCGCGCGCACCCGCTCCGGCGTGAACGGCAGCTGGCGCAGCCGTCGTCCGGTCATGGTGTGGATCGCGTTGCCGATCGCGGGTGCGACGTTGGCAAGGCCAAGTTCACCCACGGGCAACGGGATGTCGCCGCTGCGGATCACGCGGACAGCAATCGGCGGGGTCTCGGACGCCCGCAGGATCGGGTAGTCGGAGAAGTTCGACTGCTGCGAGGCCCCGCGTTGGAACGTGATCCGCTCGCGGATCGCGCTCGACAGACCCCAGACCAGCGAACCCTCGACCTGCCGGGTGATGTTGCGTGGCTGGATCGGCAGGCCAACGTCGGCGGCGCACCACATATTGGTCACGCGGATGGTCCCGCTGGTGCGGTCGAGGGTTGTCTCGACCACGGTCGCGACCATCGACTCGCCGATCTGCGGCAGTCCAAGACGCGAGAACGCGATGCCGAGCGACGCGTTCTGGCGCGGGCGGCGCCACTCGGCCATTTCCGCCGCCGCCTGGACGACGGCGCGGGCGCGGGCGTCAGTCAGGATCGACAGGCGGTATTCGACCGGATCGCGCTCGGCGATGCGGGCGAGATCGTCGATCACGGACTCGATCGCGAAGGCGTTTGGCCCCGCGCCGATGCCGCGCCAGGCTGCAGAGCGCACGCCGCTGTCCTGGTAGACGTGCTCTGTCAGATGGTTGGTCACCCCGTAATGCGGCACGTCGGCGTGGTAGACGACGATGTGATCGACGCCGCGCTGGGCATCGAGGCGGGCCTGACCGTAGACCTGCACGACGACCAGATCGGCCGCCAGGCGGTGGCGCCAGCCCTGGATGCGGCCTTGCGCGTCAAGTCCGACGTCGATGCGGTGCGCCGTCATGGGACGGGTATGCGCGTTGACCATGTCGTCTTCGCGGGTCGCCATCAGCTTGATCGGCCGGCCAACCGCCTTCGACACCTCGACAGCCTCGGTCACATACTCGATCTGCGCGCGCCGACCGAAGCCGCCGCCCATGGTGAGCATGTTGACCTTGACGCGATCAGCAGGCACGCCCGCAATGCGAGCCGCCTCGTCGCGGCACAGCGTCGGCCACTGGGTTCCCGCCCAGATTTCGACGCCCTGCGGGGTCACTGAGGCGACCGCGGTCAGCGGTTCCATCTGCGCATGGGTCACGTAGTCGGTCGTGAACTCGCCGGTCACGACGCGGGCCGCGGCGGCGATGGCCGTATCAGCTTCGCCCGTGCGCCGCGCGACAACGCCGCGCTTGGCAAGGTCGCGGGCATTGGCCCGGTAGGTCTCGAGCGCGCGATCGGAGTCGAAGGCGTCCGCCGGCGCACCCGACCAGGTGGCCCTGAGGAGCTTGCGGGCCTCGATGACCTGCTCGACGCGCTCGCCGACGATGGCGATCCCGTTGGCAAGCGGCACCACGTGGGTGATGCCGGGCCGGCGCAGAAGATCGGCGCCGTTGTGCGTGGCGGGACTGGCCCCCAAAACGGGCGCACGCGCGACGGTTGCGTGCAGCATGTTCGGCACGCGCACGTCGATGGCAAAGACGGCCTGGCCCGTCGCCTTGGCCGGCACGTCATACCGGTTGACGTCGCGGCCGAGCAGGCGGAACGACGCGGCAGGCTTGAGCTGCTGCGGCGTGATCTCCGGCATTGTCGCCGGAACGGTGGCGAAGCCTGCGATCTCGCCATAGCCGATGCGCCGGTTCGATGCCGCATGGACCACGGTGCTCGGTTCGGTCGTCAGTTCGCCGACAGGCACGTTCCAGCGGGCCGCGACCGCGTCGAGGAGCACCCGGCGGGCCTGCGCGCCAGCGGTGCGCAGCGGCATCCAGTAGGCTCGGGTCGTGATGCTCGCGACCACGAACTGCGCGCGGAAGATCGGGTTGTCGTAGGCCGCAGCCACCGGCGCGGTCTCGATGCGAACGCGTGCCCAGTCGGCGTCGAGTTCCTCGGCGACGATCAGGGGCAGGGTGGTGTTGGTTCCCTGTCCCATCTCGGGCGAGGGAGCGGCGATGGTGATCGTGCCGTCGGTCGCGATCCGCACATAGGCGTTAAGGCGGCCTGCGGGCGCAGCGGTCTGGGCCTGGCCTTCCTCAACGACCGTGAAGGCGAAGGCGAAGGTGAGGCCGGCACCGCCGGCGATCAAGGCGCGGCGGGAAAGGTTGGTGCTTGACATGGCTCAGGCTCCCCGGCTTGCGCGTTCGACGGCGGCGATCACCTGATTGTAGGTGCCACAACGGCACAGATTGCCGTCCATGGCGTCGACGATCTGCTCGCGCGAGGGGCGCGGCGTGCTGGCGAGGAGGGCTGCCGCGGTCATGATCTGACCGGTCTGGCAGTAGCCGCATTGCGGCACCTCGATGCCAATCCAGGCGCGAACGACCGGATTCTCGGCTCCGCCGGGCAGACCTTCGATGGTCGTCACCCTGCGGCCCACCGCATCGGCGGCGCGCAGCGAGCAGGAACGGACGGCCTGGCCGTCCACGTGAACCGTGCAGCTACCGCAGGCTGCGACACCGCAACCATATTTGGTGCCAGTCAGTCCAAGGTGTTCCCGCAGCACCCACAGCAGCGGGGTATCGGGATCGGCGGCGACGCTCACGGCGCGCCCGTTGACGTTCAGGGACAGCATTTCCTCACCTTTCTTGTTGTGCTGACAAAAACAGCTTTTTCTGGCTATCGATGTCAGCCCCTAGATCTAGGTTCCGCGCGCCTTAGGTCAAGCTTAGACTGAGCCGGCCCATGCTCGTGTTTTTGGTCGCGCACACGATGGTGCGCACCATGGGCCTTGCAACTGTCGCAGCTCTCAGAGGCTTAGCTTGAGAGGCCGCGCATGCTGGCCAATCAAACGCCAGACCACGTTAGATGGCCTTTTTTGTCTTTGCCTCGACGTAGCTCTCAAGGACGCGGCTGATGCGCGATTGGTAGCCTTTGCCCGTGGCCCATTTGTAACTACAACCGTAGTTACTGTCGAAAGCAACGCCAGAGACCATACCGCGACCGGCCTTTGCAACGCTCCTCTCCCGCCTTTGAGATTCCGCGCACGGCGAGCGGACAAACCTGCTACCCTGCTTCAAGCGGCTGGGATTGGGCTGCGGAGGGTGTCTCTTGGATCTCGCTTTTGTGGTGTTTCTGGCGGCCAACATGGCTTGTGCGCTTGCTGGCGCCTTTTTCCGCCCTGGCGACTGGTA
>JAIYEB010000134.1 GCA_027487195.1 Hyphomicrobiales bacterium
GGCTGGCGAGCGGCTGTCAAGCGCGTCGATGCGCCGGGCGATCATCTCGGCGCTGAGCACGCCCTTCTCGATCAACAGTTCGCGCAGCGCCTGCTCAAGCAACTGGTGGGCTGAAACGATATCGGAATGATCGCTCGCATGATCATGGTCCGAATGTGTGTGCGCATGGTCATGGTCATGATCATCGTGCATGTCGGTCAGACCTTGCTCAGCCAATGTTCGAAAACGTCCACCTCGATCAGGTCATGCGGTGCGCCACGGTAGTCTGCGAACAGGTCAAGGGGGTGGAAGCGTACGCGCACGAGCTCTTTCTTCGGCAGCCCGTCGGCGTGATAGGCGAGCCCTTCGGGATTTCGGTAGGTGCCGTGGTGCGCGACGACCTCGCCGACCCGCCCCTTGATGTAGCGCGGGGTTCGATGATGCCCGCCGTGATGGCGCGGGTCGACCATCACGCGCTCGCCGATGCTGTAGCTCATGACAGCGCCTCAGCCGACACGGACTGCCCCTTGGCCCTCAGCGCCGAAGCGATCATGGCCATGCGGGCCTCAACCTCGGCGCGGGTGACAATTCCGCGTTCGATCAGCAGGTTGCGGATGCCAACAGCCCATTTGTCGTAATAGCTGACGCTGTCATAGACCGGTTGGGGCATATCCTCGACCGCGCGCCGCAGGGCATCAATGGTGAAGATCTCCCGATCCGGGTGGATCAGCAGCATCAACATTGCATCAACGCGCTTTTCATAAAGGCTGGTAGCGTGGTCATGCGGATCGATCGGTCCAAAAGCGACACCAAACGCGGTGGTGCCGCCAAGATCGTGCACGCCGCGCCCATCGCCGGGCGCGCGCGGGTTTGAAGGTCTGTCGTCAGACGCCATGACTTCAAGCCCTCAGAATGCGTTCGATGGTGGCAGAAAGCGCGAGCAGGCGCTTGTCGGTGTTCGCCCGCGCCAGGATCATGAGCCCAACCGGCAACCCGCTGACAGGCAAGGGCAGCGAGATGGCGCAAAGCCCATGAAAATTGCCGAGATAGGTGTTGCGAAGCGCTTTGGCGTTCTCGGCAAGGAACGCTTCAACCGAGACCGAAACGGCGGCCATTTTGGGAGCTACAATCGGCGTCGTTGGCATCAGCACGCCGTCAAAGCCCTGCAGCGCGGCATCCATGGCCTTGAGGCCATCTTCATAGATGCGCTGGACCGCAATCACATCCGCGCCCGACATCGCCGCGCCGATCTTGATGCGGGCGCGCACGACAGGGTCATACTCGTCAGCCCGCTCCTTCATCCGGTCACGATGAATGAAATGGCTTTCCGCCGGCACGAGGCCGCCAAGCGCACCGGCCCGGCGCATGTGATCGATCGGTGTCAGGTCGAGATCGCCAAGCGAGACACCGGCGGCTGCGATCTTCTTGAGGCCTGCGGCAAAGGCTGCTTCGACCGCTGGCTCGAGATCGGCAACGGTTGGTCCTTTCGCAACGGCAAGCCGGATTGAGCCCGGATGCGGTGCTTCAATATGCCAGGGCTCGATCCCCGCGAGAACGGCATCAGTCGCCGCGCAATCGGCGACGGACTTTGCCAGCGGGCCAATGGAATCAAGTGCAAACGACAGGGGGAACACCTGATCTGTCGGCACGCGCGCTTTGGTTGGCTTGTACCCGACCAGACCACAAAACGCCGCCGGCGTGCGCACGGAGCCACCTGTGTCGGTGCCAAGCCCGATCTCGGCCATGCCATCGCCAACCGATACGGCGGCACCAGACGATGAACCGCCCGGGCAACGCGTGCGATCCGCTGGATTTCCCGGGTTGCCGAAATGTGGGTTGAGCCCAAGCCCGGTAAAGGCAAACTCGCTCATGTTGGTGCGCCCGATGAGGACGGCGCCAGCGCGCCTCAGCCTTGCAACGACGGGCGCATCTTCCGTCGCAAGGGGCTGATCGCGCATGGATTTTGCCGCAGCCTGCGTGCGCTCGCCCTGAACGTCGATACAATCCTTGATCGAGATGATGCGTCCATCAAGCGGACCGAGTGTCTGGCCCTGGGCGCGGCGTGCATCGCTCGCATCCGCCATGGCGCGCGCGCTTGCTGTGTTGACGTTGATGAAGGTGCGGCTGCCTTCGCCTGAGGGATCATCAATGCGCTGCAGAGCGGCTTCGAGACGGTCTCGGGCGCTGGTCATGTCTCGTGGTCCTGATCTGACATTTGCTTCCCCCTGGGACGAGCGATGGAGCAAATGTCAGAATCACAAGGACCACGAGCAAGTCAATGTTTCTAGTGGAGTTTCCGAATTTGACTTATCGACCTTGCGGTTGCCGCGAAACGAGATCGATAAGTCAAATTCACTCCACTAGGCTCGCTTTGTCAGGGTTCGTTGAATGGCGTCGTGCCAGAGCGCGCGCTTTCGCGCCCGCTCCGGTGCAGGCATATCCGGCGTGAAGCGTCGCTCGCGTTTCCAACCCTTTGACAGGGCTGCAAGGTCTGGAATGAGGCCAGCACCAAGCGCTGCGAGGTTTGCAGCACCAAGCGCTGTGGTTTCCGTGACGGTTGGCCGGTCAACAGGCGCGTCGAGAATGTCCGCGAGCCGCTGCATGGTCCAGTCGGAATTGGCCATTCCGCCATCAACCCGCAGGACGGTTGTCGCCTCGCCGGCCGCCTGCCAATCACGACGCATGGCATCGAGCAGGTCGGCAGTCTGGAACGCGACCGATTCGAGCGCTGCCCGCGCCAATTCCTTCGCACCCGTGCCGCGCGTCAGCCCATAAAGCGCACCCCGCGCCTCGGCGTCCCACCACGGCGCGCCAAGCCCGACAAAAGCCGGAACCAGCATGACGTCCTGCGTCGGGTCGGCGGCTGCAGCGAGCGCGCCGGTTTCAGCGGCCGATTTGACGATACCAAGGCCATCGCGCAGCCACTGGACAGCGGCTCCTGCAATGAAAATCGCGCCCTCAAGCGCATAGGTGCGCTGGCCATTGATCTGCCAGGCGACGGTCGTCAACAGGCGGTTTGTCGAGGGCGTCGGCGTCTGGCCTGTCACCAGCAGCGCAAAACACCCCGTACCGTAGGTCGACTTCATCATGCCCGGCTCAGTGCAGGCCTGCCCGATTGTTGCCGCCTGCTGGTCGCCGGCAACGCCACGGATTGCAATGGCCCGACCGAAGATATCGCTGTGCGTTGCGCCAAAGTCTCCGGCTGAATCGCGCACCTCCGGCAGCATGTTTTTCGGCACGCGGAGCAGCGTGCATAGGTTGTCAGACCAGCGCCCCATGCCAATGTCATAGAGCATCGTGCGCGAGGCGTTGGAGGCATCCGTTGCGTGAACCTTGCCAGAGGTCAGCTTCCAAAGGAGCCAGCTGTCGATTGTTCCCGCAGCAAGCTCACCGCGCTCGGCCCGGGCCCTGGCGTCCGGCACAGTGTCGAGGATCCAGGCGATCTTTGTTGCGGAGAAGTAGGGATCAAGCAGAAGGCCCGTGCGCGCCGAAATCATCGGCTCATGCCCGGCCGCTTTCAGCGCGGCACAGATGTCCGATGTGCGACGGTCCTGCCAGACGATGGCCGGATGAATGGCGCGCCCGGTGGCCCGCTCCCAGACGACCACGGTTTCGCGCTGGTTCGTGATGCCAATGGCAGCAATTTCAGCCGCCCGTGTGCCAACGGCCTTGCGCGCGGTTTCAAGCGTCGTCGACCAGATCTCTTCCGGGTCATGTTCGACCCATCCGGCGCGTGGATAGCTCTGGGCAAACTCTTTTTGCGCCGTCGCAATGGGTTGGCGTTCATGGTCGAACAGGATCGCACGGCTTGATGTGGTGCCTTGATCAAGCGCGAGGATCAAACTCATGCCGCAACTCCTGAGCCCTTGTTATCGATGTAGCTTTGAACCGCCGCGATTTCCTGCGCGCTGAGACGAAGGCCAAGCTTCGAGCGCCGCCACACAATATCCTCAGCCGTGCGCGCCCACTCCGTCCGCATGAGCCAGGCCACCTCGCGTCCGGTCAGGTCTGCGCCAAACCGCACACCCATGTCGCTTGGGCCGGTTGCGCCCTCCATGAGATCGCGTGAGCGGGTGCCGTAGGCGTCAACAAAGCGTGCAGCCTGCGCCGCCATGAGAAACGGAAAGCTCTGCAACAGTTCCGCCGCAAGGGCTTCATGTCCGCCAACCGGGAATGCGCCGCCGGGAAGCGGTGACGTTGCCGTCCAGGCGCCGCGCGCATCGGGAAACTCCGGCGCGAGCAGTTCCAGCGCATGTTCGGCGAGCTTGCGGTAGGTTGTGATCTTGCCGCCATAGATGGTGAGGCGAGGGGGATTGCCCGCGCTGCGCTGGACATCGAGCACATAATCGCGCGTGGCATCCTTTGCGGCGGATGCGCCATCATCATACAGCGGACGAACGCCAGCAAAGGTGCGCACGATATCGCTGCGGGTGACCGGCTTCACAAAGTGCTGGTTCACTGCCGCGAGCAGATAGTCGATCTCGCTGTCATCGATCGCGACCGTTGCGGGATCGCCCTGATACTCCACATCCGTGGTGCCGATCAGCGTTGTGTCGCTGAAATAGGGGATCGCAAACACGATCCGGCCATCGCTGTTTTGCAGGATGTAGGCATGATCGTGCTCAAACAGGCGGCGCGTGATGATGTGGCTGCCTTTGACGAGACGGAGCGGAGCAGACGTGTTGGCCCGGACCACACCCTCGACAAAGCGTCCGACCCAGGGTCCGGCAGCAACAATCAGCGCGCGCGCCTGATGGGTTTCAGCTCCTGTTGGCCCGTCAATTGACACTTGCCAAAGCCCGCCTGCCATCGACACGGACGTGCAGGCTGTTCTGACCCGGATATCTGCGCCGCGATGGGCTGCATCGATAGCGTTGAGCACCACAAGCCGGGAATCATCCACCGAGCAGTCTGAATAGGCAAAGCCGGTACGCACCTTGTGGCCGAGCGGTGCGCCGAAAGGCCCGGAGGTCAGATCAAGCGTCGTCGTGCCCGGCAACAGCTTTCGCCCGCCGAGATTGTCATAGAGAAACAGGCCAAGCCGCAGGAGCCAGGCTGGCCGCATGCCGGCGGTGTGGGGCAGGACAAAACGCAGCGGGCGCACGATGTGGGGCGCTGCACGCAAAAGGACCTCGCGCTCGATCAAAGCCTCGCGCACGAGCCGAAACGCATAATGCTCCAGATAACGAAGCCCGCCGTGAACCAGCTTGGTCGACCATTGCGAAGTGCCGGAGCCCAGATCATTCGCCTCGACAAGAAGAACGGACAGGCCGCGGCCAGCGGCATCGCGCGCAATGCCGCAGCCGTTGACACCGCCACCGACGATGACGAGGTCATGAATGGTCAAATGGGGCTCCCGGGCCGAAGTCTGGCTTGATGCTCATGTGTCCGTTATTCTCGGGTCTATCACTTGTTGGTCAAATCGGGAGCAGGGATTTCGCGTTGAAGTCTAGCGCTCCTGCCCGCAGGATCAACGGTGAAACAGCCCCACGATTTCGCATGGCTGCAAAGGCAGGTCGGGCCTCGACTGAGATCGCGCGCGACCTTAATGAGGGCCAAGCCCTGAATGAACATCAAGACCTGCGCTCGGGAGAACCGCCATGAAGCTCGCTGACCCAACCCTGCTGAAGTCACAGTGCCTGATCAATGGCGAATGGCGCGGCGAGCCGGTTGACCCGGTGACAAACCCGGCAACCGGCGCAAGGCTTGGCGCTGTCCCACGTTTTGGTGCAGCCGAGACTACAGAAGCCGTGGAAGCCGCAGAAAAGGCGTTCGGCCCCTGGTCAAAGGTTCTGGCCAAGGAGCGCACGCGCATCCTGCGTCGCTGGGCCGAACTGATCATTCAGAACAAGGAAGACCTGGCGCTGATCCTGACCAGCGAGCAGGGCAAGCCACTGGCCGAAGCGCGCGGCGAAATCGATATCGGCGCAGCTTATATAGAGTACTCGGCAGAGGAGGGGCGCCGCGTCTATGGCGAAACCATCCCGACGCACCGCTCTGACGCCCGCATCCTCGTCATCAAGCAGCCGATCGGGGTGTGCGCGGCCATCACGCCGTGGAACTTTCCGGCCTCGATGATCACACGCAAGATTGCGCCGGCCCTGGCTGTGGGCTGCACAGTCGTGATCAAGCCGGCACCTGACACACCTTTGACCGCCCTTGCGCTCGTCGAGCTCGCGATCCGTGCGGGTCTTCCGGCCGGCACAGTCAACATCGTCACCGGAGACGCGCCGGCGATCGGCAAGGTCATGTGCGAACATCCAAGCGTGCGCTTTGTCGGCTTTACCGGCTCGACCGAGGTTGGAAAGACGCTGATGCGTCAGGCCGCTTCGGGCGTAAAGAAGATGGGCCTTGAGCTTGGCGGCAACGCGCCTTTCATTGTGTTCGACGATGCGGACATTGATGCAGCCGTTGAAGGCGCCATGGTCTCGAAGTACCGCAACATGGGCCAGACCTGCGTGTGCGCGAACCGGATCTATGTCCAGGACGCGGTGTTTGACGCGTTCGTCGAGAAGTTTGCGGTTGCCGTGAAGAAGCTCGTTGTCGGCGATGGCGCGACGCCGGGCGTGACCCAGGGCCCACTCATCAATGAGCGCGCGGTCAAGAAGGTCGAGAGCCACGTCCAGGACGTCATCGACAAGGGCGGCAAGGTCGTTGTCGGTGGCAAGCGTCATGCGCTTGGCGGCACGTTCTTCGAGCCAACGGTGATGACTGGCCTCAACGACACCATGCGCGTCACGCGCGAAGAGACCTTTGGACCGCTTGCCCCGGTTTACCGGTTCAAGACCGAAGACGAGGTGGTCCGCCTTGCCAACGCCTCGCAGTATGGGCTTGCCGCCTATTTCTTCTCGCGCGACCTTGGCCGGGTCTGGCGCGTCTCCGAGGCGCTGGAGTTCGGCATGGTCGGCGTCAACTCCGGACTGATCACGACGGAAGCGGCCCCCTTTGGCGGCGTGAAGGAATCAGGCCTTGGCCGGGAAGGCTCCCA
>JAIYEB010000318.1 GCA_027487195.1 Hyphomicrobiales bacterium
CGCTTCCTCGCCTTCTTTCTGTTTGTCGAAGTCAGCCTCGCCACACTCTGGTACTGGCTGGTCGCCGGGATCCGGTCCGGCGAACTGCCCGTCGCCGTTTCGGCGGGCCAGGCGATCACCACCATCTCGGCCTCCATCGGCGGAACGATGGGCCTGCTCGCCGGCCTGGCATTTGCCCTCTGGGCCTTGACGAAGTGGCAACACCGCGCGGGCTGAGCGCCGCGCGCACCCTCACGACAGCAACCTCGCCCACGTCGGAGAGCCCCCTCATGTCCCACGCACTGGTCCGCGCTTTTCTCGTTGCCGCACTCGCGCTCGTGGCCAGCCTGGCCGTCGCTCGGCCGGCGAGCATACCCATGGCCGCGTTTGAAGGTCGCTGGATCGGCATCGGCGTCGAGCCCGCGCCCGGCGCGCGCCGGCAGCCTCGGCCAGTTGAACGCCGCGACACCGCCCGGTCGAGCCTCATGTTCAGTGCGGAATCGTTCACCGGCCCCTGGCAGATGGGCTGCGCGAACCCGCGGTACACGGTTTTATCGGTCCCGCCGGAGGGGCTGTTCCAGGGCATGCTCGCCGGACGCGACGCGGCTGATGACGCCGATCGCATGGGCTTCCCGGATGGTGACGTGCCGACCTTGCGCGTCGATTGTCCGAACGCGACGTTCGACTTCCACCTCGCGGGTCCGACGTCGCTCCGCTTCGCATTCGACGGCCTGATCTACGCGTTCGAACGGCCCACGGTCGCGAGCCCTCCTCCGTCAGGCGGACATGGCGGCGCACGAGAAACTCCGCGCCCGCCCGGCCGCTGAGGCTCACATGAACGCAGGGGTGCTTCGCCACCTCATGGAACCGTCTTCGCCAGCGACCTGCCTGCTTTACACGCGACACTCCAATACGGCATCAAGGGGGGCATCGTTACGAAGGTTGGGGATCAATGCCGGATCGGGAGCGATCGGTGGCCGGTTGGCCGTCGGGTTGGGACTTGCGCATCGCCGACGATGTTCTGGCGGTCGGTCCCGCGCTGGCCGAACTGCTCGGATGGCCGGTCGACGAGCCGGCAACCGGGGCCGCGTTTCTCGCATGTCTTCATCCAGACGATGTTGCTCGACACGCGAGCGCGTTGCGCGAGGCCGAGGCGACCGGGTCCCGTTTCGCGTGCGCGTCGCGCATCGTTGGCGTCGACGGAGGCACGCGCTGGCTGTTCCTCTCGGGCAATGCCGAACGTGACGAGGCTGGCCGCGTCCTGCGGTTCGCAGGCGCCGTCCGCATCCTCGACGAGTCGATCAAGACCAGCCCGAGGGCCGATCTTCCGCTTGCAATGGGCGATCTCCTCGCCGCCGGTGTTGCAGCTCTAGAGACCGGAGAAGCCGAGAAGACGCGTCGGCTCGAAGCTGAAGAGAACGTGTTCTCGCAGCGCGAGTTTCTGTCAACGGTCAGTCACGAGATCCGCAATCCGTTGACCGTGATCTTCGCGAACATCGGGATCCTGCGCGCGCGCGCCGAACAGCAACAGGATACGGGGCTGCTGCAACGGCTCGCCACCCTGGAGCGGGCCGGCAAGCACCTGCGCGATCTCGTCTCCGACGTGCTCGATCTTGCGAAAATCGAGGCCGGGCATCTCCTGGTCGAACCGGACTGGTTCGATCTCGCGCCGTTGCTTCTGGAAATCGAGGATATGGGCCATGCGCTGACGCGCGAGAGTGGCGTCATGTTCCTGCTCGACACACCGGCGGACCTCGGCCGAATGTTCGGCGACCGCCTCAAGCTGAAGCAGATCCTGCTCAATCTCGTCGGGAACGCAGCCAAATTCACGAAAGCGGGCCGGGTCACGCTCATCGTGACCGACAGAGGCAACAGCCTGATCTTCGAGGTATCGGACACGGGTTCGGGGATTCCGGCCGATCGGCTCGAGACGCTGTTCAAGGCCTTCGTCCAGGTCGGCGGCTCGAACGCTCCGCGCGCGGCCGGTACCGGGCTCGGCCTCAGTATCTCCGAGCGCTACGTCCGGATGCTCGGCGGACGGCTGTCGGTCAACAGCCGACTGGGCGAAGGCAGCACGTTCGATTTCGCGCTGCCGCGCGTGCTCCAGCCAGCCGATGCCCGTGTCCCACCGGCACGCGGCGAGGACCGGCTCGTGATCGGACACACCGAAGACCTCGGGACGCTCGATCCGCACGTGCAGATCCGGGCGACGAACGAAATGATCGCCCGCCACCATTTCGACGCGCTGACGGCGATGGACGCGACCGGTCGGCTCGTGCCCGGTCTTGCGACGCGATGGGAACCCCTTGGCGAGCATGGCTGGCGCTTCCATTTGCGAGCGAACGTATCCTTTCACGACGGCTCGAGCTTTGATGCGCGCGACGTCGTCGCGACGTTCGAGCGGGTCGCGCGGCTCGGTGGTCCCTATGCCGCGTTCCTCAGACCGGTCGAGCGCGTTGAGGTGAGCGATCCACACACGCTCGAACTGCGCACTGCAACCCCCCAGCCCTTGCTACCCATCGATCTCGGGCATGTCTCGATCATCCATCGTCGGTTCGCCGAAGCGGACAGCGCCGCATTCGACGACCTGACCGCGATCCTGGGCACCGGCCCGTTCCAACTGACCCAGCGGCTCGGCGCACGGGCGCTCCGTTTCAATCGCCACGCGGCCTACTGGGGCGGCGCTTCGAACTGGCGCGAACTGTAG
>JAIYEB010000202.1 GCA_027487195.1 Hyphomicrobiales bacterium
GTCACGGCGATGAACAGGATTGAAACGGCAATGGCGATCTGCGCCAGCCACGACAGCACCATGCCAACCTGGCGACCGGGCGTCGAGCCGGCTGACTGATAAAGGCCAAAGGCATGAGACAGGCGCCCGAAGAATGCCATCGCACCAAGGACATGGACTAGCCAGACCGGAGCTGACAGAAGCGCCAGCACGATGAGGCCGACCATGGCGGGCAACGCATTCTCAACAGCATTGCCATGGGCGCGGGTTGCCCGGATCAGACCAGCGTCGCCTCCATCCCCAAGGCCGACCTTCGATGTGAAGCGCTTTGGAACAACCGCAATCGCAAGGCCAACCAAAACGAGCATGAGCAGCGCGACCCAGATTGCTGCGGCCACTAAAGCGCCAGATACCATGTCGTCCTCCAGATCCAGTCTGGCGTTGTTGCGCATTCGAAAGCCCGCATCAAGGTATCGTTGACTCAGATCTGTAGTCAGACCTGATTAACCCCATCGATTCAGGGGTTTCCAAGGGCTGAGGCGCATTGTGGCTTCACGACGAGGGCACCCGCTAGAGGCTCCCCGTCGGGGAGCGTCATATGTCTGTTCGCAGTGCAGCAGCGGCCTTGCCGCACCAGGAAGAGCCCACGCGTCGCGCGCCGGGTCCCTCGCTTGCCCATGGCGTCGTCGGGTCCCGCCCCGTCGCCTTCGGGCTCGTGGATATCGAGGCCGCCAATGGGCGTGCCCAGCTCTGGGCCGAGCGCGGCCTGGTGGTGATCCGCCATCGCGGCAAAGCGAACCTTCCCCTCACGATCAAGGTGCCCCTGAGCAATTTTCGCGGCGTGACAGTTGATGTCAGCGTCGCGCAGAGCGGCGCACTTGCGAGTGTCAGCGTCATCCTGGCGCATGCTGATCCGGCTCTCGAAGTGCCGCTCTACGTCTGTGATCATGATGATGATCTTGTCGCGGAATGGCGTCGCTGGGCGCGCGATCTCGGATTGCCACTGCTCATGCGCACAAGCGAGGGCGATGTTGATGCCCATCCCCGCATGGGTGCGCTGGTTCTTGGCAAGGCCTCGCCGCGGCGTGCGCGCAAGGCGTTCCTCAAGCGTCGGCCTCGCATGACTCGCCGGCAGTTTGTGGCAAAAACAGCCACGGTTTTTGCTGCCGAGCGCGAGATTTTCGGAACCGACTTCTGAACGGCGCGTCCTTTTAGGATTGGTTTCAACAGTGGTGCGCGGGCACCTTCCTGGAATTCGTTGATCTCACGCCTGGTTTCCATACGGTTCATGGTTTCTCCCGGGAAACAAAACCGTTATAGACAGGCGACGTTCGCAGGCGGCGCGAGCGAATCGACGAGAAACCCACATGCCTTTGACAATCCTCGACATTGTGCTGATCGTGATCATGCTGATTTCCGGCGTGCTTGCGATGATGCGCGGCTTCACGCGTGAGGTTCTGTCGATTGCCTCTTGGGGCGCTGCGGCGCTGGCTGCTTTCCTCGCCTATCCCCGTTTTCGCGATCTGGTTCGCGCTGAAATCCAGCCAAACTATCTGGCCGACGCCGTTCTGATCGTTGGCGTGTTCCTGACGGTCCTGTTGCTGGTTTCGGTTCTGACCGCTCGCGTGTCCGATGCGATCCTTGATTCAAAGATCGGTCCGATCGACCGGACATTCGGCTTCGTCTTTGGCCTCGGCCGCGGCCTCATCATCGTTGTCATCGCGTTCCTGTTCTTCAGCTGGCTGGTCCCGGCCGATCGCACGCCAAGCTGGATTGCGCAGGCGCGGATGAAGTGGGTGCTGCAGTCGACTGGCAATTGGATTCTGGCCCAGCTTCCCGAAGATCCCGAAGCAGCGCTCCAGCGCCTGCGTCGCCCGCGTGGTGAAGGTGGTGGCGAGGGTGGCACGGAAACCCCGGCGCCAGCACAGCCCGCCCAGCCGCAGCAGCGCTCCGATGCGCGCGACCAATCTGGCTACCGCCCCTCCGAGCGCGCGGGCCTCAATCAGTTGATCCAGGGGACAACCCAGGCGCGCTAGATCGCAAATTGACGTGATCTAAAGCGCCGAGCCAGAGAAAAGGCTTGGGCAAGCAGAGTGTTAGCGTTGGTTTCCCGGGAAATGCCGCCGGGCTGTCTTCGCACCATGCACTAGCGACGCCGCCCCTCAACCATGTTAGGAGCCGCTGATGAATATGGACCGGCTGAAATCAGCGCTTCGACCTGAAACCCTGACCTTTCTTCCAGGCGATGACCGCCCGCAGGATGAATGCGGCGTGTTTGGCGTGCGCGGTCATTCGGACGCTGCAGCGCTCACAGCCCTCGGCCTTCACGCCCTGCAGCATAGAGGCCAGGAAGCCGCCGGGATTGTCTCCTTTGATGGCCAACGCTATCATTCAGAGCGCCATCTTGGCCTCGTTGGCGACAATTTCTCGCGTGCCGATGTGATCAATCGCCTGCAGGGTGCCCAGGCCATCGGCCACACACGCTATTCGACGACAGGCGAGACGATCCTTCGCAACGTCCAGCCCTTTTTCGCTGAGACAGCCACGGGCGGGTTTGCGATTGCGCATAACGGCAACCTCACCAACGGCCTGACGCTGAGGCGCGACCTCGTCAGCCATGGTGCCATCATGTTGTCGACCTCCGACACAGAGGTCGTGCTGCATCTCGTCGCGCGCTCCTTGCGTCCGCGTTTTCTTGACCGGTTCATCGACGCGTTGCGTCAGATTGAAGGGGCCTGGGCCTTTGTCGGCATGACTGACGATATGCTGGTGGGAGCTCGCGATCCCCTTGGCATCCGCCCCCTTGTCATTGGCGATCTTGATGGCGTTCCCGTAATCACATCCGAAACCTGCGCGCTTGACATCATTGGCGCCCGGTTCGTGCGCGATGTGCGCCCAGGCGAGATCGTTGTGTTCTCGGCGGACGGCATGGAATCGATCGAGCCATTTCCCAAGCGCGCCATGCGGCCCTGCCTGTTCGAATACATCTACTTCGCGCGGCCGGACTCAGTCGTCGGTGGCAAGAGCGTTTATGCGGTGCGCAAAGCGCTTGGCCGGGAGCTTGCCCGCGAAACCGGCGTCGAGGCCGATCTCATCGTCCCGGTCCCTGATTCAGGCGTGCCGGCAGCCCTTGGTTTTGCGGAAGCAGCCGGGCTTCCCTACGAGCTTGGCATCATCCGAAACCACTATGTCGGGCGCACCTTTATCGAGCCAACCCAACAGATCCGCCAGCTCGGCGTGAAGCTGAAGCACAGCGCCAATCGCGGCGTCGTTGAGGGAAAGCGCATCGTCTTGGTGGATGACAGTCTCGTGCGCGGGACGACGTCGACCAAGATCGTCGCCATGATGCGCGAAGCGGGTGCGCGCGAAATCCATTTCCGGCTTGCAAGCCCGCCCATCACCCATTCCGACTTTTACGGCATTGATACGCCGGATCGCGACAAGCTCCTGGCCGCAACCCACACACTTGAGGAAATGCGCGATCTGATCGGAGCGGATTCACTCGCTTTCCTGTCGCTGGATGGTGTTTACCGCGCCATGGACGAGGGGGCACGCAACAATGCCCAGCCCCAGTTCACCGACCATTGCTTCACCGGCGACTACCCGACACGCCTTGTCGATCTTGAGGCCTCAAAGGGAAGTCACGCCCCGCGCGGACTTTCCCTGTTTGCCGAAGCAGGTTGATGCGTTGATGTGACTTGAAACCTGTCGCCAAACCAGCGACAGAGCGGCCATGTCGACAGCAAAACCACTCCAGGGCCGCATGGCCCTCGTCACCGGCGCCTCACGGGGCATTGGCTATCAAACCGCTTTGCAGCTCGCCGGCCTTGGCGCGCATGTGATTGCGACCGCCCGCACATCCGGTGGGCTTGAAGAACTCGATGATGCCATCCGCGCTGCGGGCGGCGAGGCCGCAACGCTCGTGCCCCTCGACATCACGGACTTCGATGCGCTGGATCGCCTCGGCGCGACGATCTTCGAGCGTTGGGCAAAGCTCGATATTCTCGTGGCCAATGCCGGTCGTCTCGGGCCGCTGTCCCCCATGGGGCATGTCGTGCCGAAGGAGTTTGATCGGGTGATCGCCATCAACGTGACCGCAAACTTCCGGCTGATCCGCTCGCTTGATCCGTTGCTGAAGCGCTCTGATGCGGGACGGGCGGTGTTCGTCACGTCTGGCGCCGCGCGCAACATTAAACCGTTCTGGGGGCCATACGCTGTGGCCAAGGCAGCGCTCGACGCGATGGCACTGACCTACGCGGCGGAATGTGAAGGCACACCGCTGAACGTCAATCTGTTTTCACCGGGGGCAACGCGGACCGCCATGCGCGCGCAGGCGATGCCTGGCGAGGATCCCATGACGCTTCCCTCGGCTGAGGAGATCGCAACGCATCTGGTCGCGCTTTGCCTGCCGACTGAAACGCGCAATGGCGGAACCTATGCCGCCCAGAGCGGCGGCTGGATCTAGCTCTTGTCCTTGTCGAACGGGTTTTCTTTTTGCCGGAGCATCAGGCGGATCGGCACGCCGGGAAGCTTGAAGCGTTCCCTCAGCGCATTGACGAGGTAGCGCCTGTAGCTCTCGGGCACAGCCTCCGGCCTTGTGCAGAACGTCACGAACGTCGGCGGGCGGGTCGCAGCCTGTGTCAGGAAGCGCATTTTCACGCGCCGGCCCGAGACGGCTGGCGGCGGGTTGGCTTCCATGGCCGCCATGAACCACCGGTTGAGCTGACCGGTCGAGACGCGGCGCGACCAGATATCACGCTGCGCAATGGCGGCATCGATCAGCTTGTCGAGCCCGCGCCCTGTGAGCGCTGAAACCGGGACAACGGGAACGCCGCGCAACTGAGGCAGCAGGCGTTCGCACATCTCGTCGATCTCGCGCCGACGCTGGGGGCCGTTTTCAACGGCATCCCATTTGTTGACACCAATCACGATGGCGCGCCCTTCCTCGACAATGAGGTCGGCGAGCTGGAGATCCTGCTTCTCAAAGGGTTGCTCTGCGTCAAGGAGCAGCACGATGACTTCAGAGTAGCGGATCACGCGCAGCGCATCGGCGACCGAGAGCTTCTCGACCTTCTCGACGACCCGGGCGCGTTTGCGGATTCCGGCAGTATCGACCAGGGCGACATTCCGCCCGCGAAAGCGCCATTGCACGGTGATGGCGTCGCGTGTGATGCCCGCTTCCGGGCCGGTCAGCATCCGCTCCTGACCGATCAGACGATTGACGAGCGTCGACTTGCCGGCATTCGGGCGACCGACGATGGCAATGGCGACCGGCTTCGTCGGATCATCATCCTCGTCGACCACGGCCTCAATGGCAGCTCCGTCTTCGTCGAACTCAGGCTCCGGCTCCGCTTCCTTGAAGAACGGGCGCAGCACCTCATGCAAATCCGCAAGGCCCATGCCGTGCTCGGCAGAGATCTGGAGCGGTTCGCCAAGGCCAAGCCGCCAGGCCTCAACCGCACCGGCTTCTGCCGCACGCCCTTCGCACTTGTTGGCAAGCAGGATCACGGGCCTGCCGGACTTGCGCAGCAGGGCCGAGAACGCTTCGTCAAATGGGGTGACACCTGCGCGCGCGTCGATCACAAACAGGGTCAGGTCTGCGTCCGCAATGGCGCTTTCGGTCTGTCGACGCATCCGGTCGGACAGGCTGCCGGTTTCAGCGTCCTCGACACCCGCAGTATCGATGGCCGTGAATTCAAGACCAAACAGCTTTGCCGGTGCTTCGCGCCGGTCACGGGTGACGCCGGGCTGGTCGTCGACAAGCGCGATCTTTCGCCCGACAAGACGATTGAACAGCGTTGACTTGCCGACGTTGGGCCGGCCGGCGATGGCAATGCGCAGGCTCACGAGCGACGCGCTCCTTCGAACGAGGCAATTGTGCCCCGGCTTGTGGTGATCACCAGACCAGCAGCCGTTGGAATGGCAGAAAGGATCGAGCCTGGCGGAACGTTACCGGCTGCGGAGAGTTCGCCGTTCGCGGCTTCAAGTCTTAAAACGGAGCCCGCAGCGCTGACAATAAAAAGGCCACCGTTGACGAGCGTTGGCCCTGCATAGCCGGTTCGCCCGTCGCCCGGTAGGGGCCGCAACCATTTGATTGCGCCGCTCATGCGGTCCAGCGCTTCAACGCGCCCATCGCTTGCGAGAATAAAGACGGTGTCGCCGGAAACAACCGGCGGGTGCGCCATGCCAACCGCACGGTCGAACAGTCTCTCGCCATTCATTTCGCGAACCGCAAGAAAGCGCCCCTGCGATCCGCCCGCATAGACAATGCCGCGATCAATGACGGGGCGGGAAGCCACATCAGAAACAGAAGCGCTGCCAAGAACGCCGGATGCGCGCGTCATCGGGATGCTGGCGCGTTGGGTGCCGCGTTGGGCATCAAGCAACACCAGCTCGCCGCTGCCGGTTGTAAACGCGACGGTTTGCGCACTGACGGCAGGTGCGGTGGCCGTTCCAAGGCCAATGGCGCCGGGAACGCCGGTATGGCGCCAGATCTCGCTGCCGTTGCTTGCGTCAATGGCAATGGCTGAACTGAGGCCAAGAAGCAGGTAAACGCGGTTTGAACTGGCGACCGGAATGCCGCGCACGGGCTCTGGCAAGGCTACAGACCAAAGTGTCGTACCTGTTGCCGCGTCAA
>JAIYEB010000228.1 GCA_027487195.1 Hyphomicrobiales bacterium
ATGATCGAAGAGACGGATAACATCGCAGCAGATCAACCCGCAAAGCAGTTATCTGACGCCGCTCTCAGGGCTCTGGCGGAAGCACAGGCGCGCCGCGCCGAGCTTGAGGCACGCCAGGCTGCACTCGAAGCCGAGGCCGAAATTGCCGGGCGCGGCGGCAAGGATCCGGTTCGCTATGGCGACTGGGAGATCAAGGGGCTGACCAGCGACTTTTAGATCGCTGGTCGCCGGGCGTAAGGCTATTCCTTTTCCATGCGGGCGGCTTCAACAGCACGGGCCCACTTTGCCGCTTCTTCACGCACGCGCACCGCAAGTTCAGCGGGGGAGGATGAGGCGATCTGCATGCCAAGGTTGGTGCCAAGGCGCTCACGAACTTCGGCTGATTCTGCAGCGGTGCGAACTGCCGCATTCAGGCGCGCCACAATCTCAGGCGACGTGCGGGCCGGCGCGAACAGGCCAAACCACGCGATGAGCTCGTAGCCTGGCAGGTTTGCCGCTTCCGCAACGGTTGGCAGTTCAGGGATCTGCGGTGAACGCTGGGCAGATGTCACGGCCAGACCGCGGACGCGATTGCCGCGCACCTGCGGGAGCGTCACTGCAAGGTCTGCAGTGAAGAGCTGCACTGTGCCGCCGATAAGGTCGGTCATTGCTGCCGGCGACGCGCGATAGGGCACGAATGTGAGCTGAATGCCCGCCATGGTCGCAAACATCTCGGTCGAGACACGCTGGGAGGCAGATGATGCAGCGAAATTGACGCGGCCGGGGTTCGCCTTTGCGTAAGCGACCAGTTCGGCCAGCGTGCGCGCCGGGAAGTCATTGTTCACTGCAACGATCAACGGAACCGAGGCGAGGAACGAAACCGGGGCAAAGTCGCGCTCATGATCGAAGGGAACCGTCCTGAACAGTGCGGGCGCGGCAGCGTTCGTGGAGTTTGTGCCAAACAGCAGCGTGTAGCCATCCGCGTCAGCCTTGGCGACGGCATCAGCGCCGATCAGACCGTTGGCGCCCGGACGGTTGTCGATAACGATCGGCTGGCCGAGGGTCTGGGACATGGATGCGGCAAACATGCGCGCCACGGTGTCCGTTGCGCTGCCGGCAGCGAATGGGACGATCGCGCGGATGGGCTTGGAGGGATAGGCTTGAGCAAAGGCAGCGCCCGCCATGCCAAGCCCGAGGATTGCAGCGGCAGCGAGCCGCGAAAACATGCGAACCATTTTGTCTCTCCCGGAAACCGGCCTCTAGAGGTTTATCCTCGGCCCATGATTGCCCGGTGAGGTATCAGAGGTCAGCGAAGCCGGCAACGTTGCGTGTTTGCTGGCCTCCATCGCCGGAGCGGTGCGGGATCGGGATTGATGCAGCCCCTTCCCCTTGAGCGTTGTTTCAGACATGGTCGCGGCCCTTTATCGAGACCCCCCGCAATGGCACTTTCGATCCGACTGGCAACGTCACCCGCCGACATCCAGACCTTCCTGACGCTTCCTCGGGTGCTGTATGCCGGCATGAACGGCTATGTCGCCCCCCTCGATATTGATCGCGCGACGGTCCTCCATCCCAAAAAGAGCCCGTTCTTCAGTCACGGCGAGGCCGGCTATTTTCTTGCGTTCCGCGAAGGGCGCCCTGTAGGCCGGATTTCTGCACAGATCGACCATCTCGCAACCGGGGCATGGCATGAAGGTTTTGGCCAGTTCGGGTGCCTTGATGCAGCCAATGATCAGGAGGCTGTATCGGCCCTCGTGGCTGCTGCGGAAGCCTGGCTTGGCGAGCGCGGCAAATCTGCGGCGCGCGGGCCCTTCCTGCTCGGCATCAACGGTGAGACGGGCCTGACGCTTGAAGGCCACACTGCGCCGCCCATGGTGCTGATCCCGTGGCATCCGCCTTATCTGCCGGCGCTTCTTGAAGCGACTGGCTACAAGATTGCCAGGCGCATTCACTCCTATGACGCAGATCTGGCATCGTGGGACTATGAAAAGCTGATCGTCGCACGCGGGCTTGACCGCGCACGGTGGGGGCTCACGATCCGCAAACTTGATCTGCGCAACCTCGCGCGCGATGCGGAGATCGCCCGCAAGCTGTTCGATGACGCCTGGTCGCAGAACTACGCGTTCGTGCCGCTGGCAAAAGCCGAAATTGACCTTCTGTCGAAGGAGTACAGACCGTTTCTGGTTCCGGAGAATGGTCTGTTCGTGGAGAAGGATGGTGAGCCGGTGGCGTTCACCCTGGCGCTTCCCAATCTCTTTGAGATTACCGGGGACCTTGGCGGCTCTCCAGGCCTGGCTGGCTGGGGCAAGCTTGCGTATCGCGCCTTCACCCACCGCTACAGCCATGTCCGCCTCGCATTGTTCGGTGTGTCATCCCGCTATCGCGATACGGCCATGAGCGGAATGATCGCCGCACGCGCGCTCGGCGAGCATGCCCGCATTGGCAAGGCCTACGGTTTCAAGCGCCTCGAAGCGGGTTGGGTTCTGGAAGACAATGAGCCTGTGAACCGCTTGCTCTCGACCTTCGGCTTTGAGCGCACCCGCACCCACGCCATCTACGAGCGCCGGTTCACATGAGCCAGTTTCGCTCGGTTCTGATCACTGGCGCATCAGCGGGCATTGGGCGGGCACTGGCGATCCGGTGCGCGGGGCCGGACGTCGCGTTGGCGATTGTTGGCCGCAATGAAGCAGCGCTTGCCGAGACTGCCGAGATCTGCCGATCAAAAGGCGCACGGGTCCTTGAAGGTGTGTTTGACGTGCGCGATCAGTCGGCGACGCGCCGTTTTGTTGATCTTGCGGACGCGGGCGCACCGCTTGATCTCGTCATTGCAAATGCCGGCGTTTCTGCAGGCCTTGAGCCAGGGTTTCCACGAGAGCGACCGGAAGATGCGCGCCGCATGCTGGACATCAACGTGGCTGCAGCCCTGTCGACAGTCGAGCCAGCGCTGGATGCCATGATGACGCGCCGCGCCGGGCGGGTTGCCCTTGTTGGATCGATTGCTGCGCTTCTGCCCCTGCCCTACTCGCCAACCTACGCCGCCTCAAAGGCAGCGATTCATATGCTGGCAGGCGCAATGCGCGTGAATTACGCGCCCAAGGGCGTGGGCATCAGTCTGATTGTTCCGGGATTTGTCACAACCGCCATGAGCCAGCGGGTTTCCGGGTGGAAGCCGTTCGAGATCGACGCCACGCGTGCAGCGGACATCATCGTGCGCGGGCTTGAGGCTGGCCGGTCAGAAATTGTCTTCCCGCGCGCCCTGTGGCTTGGAGCCGTGATCGCCGCACATCTCCCCCGCTTCATCAGGGATTTCGCGTTTCGCCGGTTCAGTGTTGAGGTCGCCGGAGATGGCAGCGCGAAATGACCGGATTTATTGCCATAGGCGCCACGATCTGGGCGGTACTGGCGTGGGTCGGGCATCTCGTCTCGGCGCTGTTTGCGCTTTTGCAGCCAACCCTGGCGCACAGGCGCGCGAAAAACCCAAACCTGCCGCCAGTGTCGATCCTGATCCCGGTCCACCACGATGAACCCTCGCTGGTGGCCTGCCTCGAATCTGCATTCACCCAGGATTATCCGCAGTTTGAGGTGGTCATCGCCGCAAAGGACGCCTCGCCTCTGGTGGTTGAAATCGTCCGCCGCGTGATGGCCCGCTACCCCGATGTGCCATCAGCCATTGCGGTTGGAACCGAAGCTTTTGCGGCAAGCCCGAAGGTCGACAATCTCGCGGGCGCACTCGATATCGCCCGGCACGGGCTGTTGCTCCAGCAGGACGCAAACATCCTGTTGCAGCCCGGGCAGCTGCGCCGCCTTGTCGCGGAAATGGCGGATGGTGTTGGTCTTGTTGTCGCAGTTCCGATCGGCATTGATGCGGAAGGTGTTGCGGCAAAGATCGAGCGCAGCTTTCTCAACGAGTATCATGTCCGATGGCTCCTTGCGGGCTCTGCGGTCGGACAGGGTTTTGGGATCGGCAAGCTCATGCTCGTGCGCCGATCCGCGCTTGAGCAGGCGGGCGGTCTCAAGGCCATTGCCCACACTGTTGGCGAAGATCATGCGCTTGCACTTGCGCTCGCGCAGGTTGACGCGAAGACCATCATTTCCGGCGAGGTTGGGATCCAGATCATTGGCCGGCGCGATCCTGTCTCGGTCTGGGAACGCCAGCTCAGGTGGATGACCCTGCGGCGGGTGGAAAATCGCGCCGCATTTGTTGGGGAGATTGTCTTCAACGGCTCTGTGGCTGCCTTCATGGTGGGCATTGCCGCAAGTAGCGCCGGCGCATCATTTCTGCCGTTCTTCGCGCTTTCCTTGTTCGTCTGGATTGGCGTTGAAGGTGTGTTCCTGGCGCTCAAGGATTGGCCGCGCTCCAAGACCACCCCGCTGGCGATCCTTGCCCGCGACCTGATGGTGCCGTTTGTCTGGTTTGCGGCGCTGTTTCGAAAAAGCGTGACGTGGCGCGGACGAAGGCTCCCGGTGAGGCCGGAGTGATGGTCATTGTCATATCCCTGCTGAGCGTCGTCCTATTCCTGTCCATGGTCATCGTGGCCGTGACGATTGCGGGGTTTGCGCACCTCTTGCTTCATGCGCCGCAAGGCAAAGCCGAGGCGCCGCCCCCCTTGCCGCCGCTTCCATCACCTGTTCCGCATGTTCTCGTTCAACTCCCGATCTTTGAAGAGGCGGCTCTTTGCGAGCGAATCCTCCATGCAGCCGCGCGGCTTGACTGGCCGAAAGATCGCCTGACGATCCAATTGCTTGATGACAGCTCTGACGAAACGGCCATCGCCAACGGGGCATGCGTCGAGGCGCTTCAGGCTGAAGGGTTTGATGTCCAGCATGTGCGCAGGCGCACCCGCGACGGCTACAAGGCCGGCGCTCTGGCCCATGGGCTGTCCCTTTGCGATGCTCCCTACGTGGCGGTGTTTGACGCCGACTTCACACCGGACCCGCGCTTTCTTCGACATGCGATCGCACGCCTGGAAAACAGGCCCACAGCGTCCTTCCTGCAGGGGCGCAACAGCTTTCGAGCGACAGGCGCTTTGGCCAGGGTGCAGGCCATGGCGCAGGACGTGCATTACCTTGTGGAACAGAACGTCCGGTCCAGGCGTCACTTGCCAATCCAGTTCAATGGCACAGGCGGGGTCTGGCGCCGGGTTCAGGTTGACGCAGCCGGCGGGTGGAGCGGCGATACGCTTGCAGAGGATCTCGACCTTGCGCTGCGCTGCCAACTCCTTGGATATCAAGGTCTTTTCATGGAAGACCCTGCGTCTGTCGGGGACGTGCCTGAAGATCGCGCAGCCTTTCAGACCCAGCAGGCGCGCTGGTCCAAGGGCATTGTCCAGGTCGGCAGGAAACATCTCTTGGCCCTCTGGCGCTCAAACCTGAGCTTTGAAGCCAAGGCGATGTGCACGCACTGGTTTGTCATGCAGGCAGCTCCCAGCGCGGTCGCTGTAATGGCAGTCTCGGCCGTGCTCATGACATGGCTCGTGTCGCCCACGCTTTTGGTTCCACCGCTCATTTTGATGCTCGCTGGCGTCTTGACCATGGGTTTGGCGACGCGACGGGCGCACATGCGCTACCACGGATCTGATGGCTATTGGGCGGTCCTGCTGCAACTCCCTTTGGTCTATCTCGGCCTTGCATTGTCTGGTTTTCGCGCGATTTCAGCGGCCCTTTTGTCGCGCTCATCGGGTGTGTTCATAAGGACACCGAAAGACAAAAACTAAGCCGCGTCGTTTGGCGACACTTGATCTGGGTCACTGCTTGATGCATCCCGACGCGGCATTCAGGGAATACCAGTGAACCAAGCCAGCAGCAGTCAGCGCATGTTTGACAACCGGTGGATCGACACGTTGTCGAAGTCCCACCCGCTTGTGAACAGTACTGTGCTCTACGGGGCTGGGCTGATCCTTCTGGCCATGGCTTACGAGACGGTGCTCGCTGCGCCGCTGACAGTTGCTGGCATCGCATTGTTATCCTGGCTTGGCTGGACGCTGTTTGAGTATCTCGCCCATCGCTATGGATTTCACTACGAGCCAAAGACGCGCTTTGGTCAGGAGATCCACCGTATCATGCATGGCCATCATCATGATTTCCCGAACGATCATGAGCGATTGATGATGCCGCTTGGCGTGTCACTTCCCGTTCTCGCGGTGATCTTGTGGGCTGCGACAGCCGCGTTTGGCGCCGGCTACGGCCTGCTGGTCGCAGGCTTCATCGCCATCTTTTTCATGAACTATGACCTTATCCACTTTCTGACACACAAGACGTCTTCGCCTCTGCCCATGGGTCTGAAGCGGCGGCATATGGTGCATCATTTCCGCGACCATGATGTCAATTATGGTGTCAGTACAGTGCTTTGGGACCGTGTGTTTGGAACCCGCCGTGGTTAGGCCCCCTAACGTTTTCGCTGATCCGCTCCCGGGCGATCCTCCCGTAAAAAGCACCGCAACTGCAAACGTCTCGCTTGAACGATGCGCCGCATCGTGTCAGGGAGCAGTTTCGACCTTTCCGAACGCAGGGTTCGCATGAGCGAAGACGCGCAGATTGAGATTCAGAACGTGACAGATGTTCGGATCGATACCAGCTTGCCCG
>JAIYEB010000356.1 GCA_027487195.1 Hyphomicrobiales bacterium
GGCAAGCGCAAAATCAAAAGCACCGGTGCGGTTCTGGAAAGCCGACGCCAACACCCGGGCCACGGGATAGAACACAAACAGCAGCACGAGCCCGAGGATAGCTACTGTTGTGGTTGCAACCCAACGGTCGGCCTTGAACGCGCCGGCTGCGCCAAGCGCACGCGCGCCCTGAAACAGCAGGGCAGCGCCTGAGATCGACGCGCCAACGCCCATGGGAATGGATCTTTGCCCATCGAACAGGCCGGGGAAGAAGCCATAGGCAAAGAACAGGAGAAGGCCGGAGAACGCGACCGCCACGCGCAACCGCGCCGTTTTCGCCCCGCCAAGCGCCAGCGCGCCCGCAACGAGCGCGGCAAGGATCGGGAAGGCCAGCGCCCAACGCCCGGCCAGGAGCAAGGCCAGGCCAGATCGGCTGTCATCGACAAAGGGCCAGGGTAGAAGTGCGAAAGCGGCGAGCGCGAGGCCCGCCGCAAACGCGTCACTGGTTCCGCGGTCTGCGGTCCTGCGCTGCACGAAGATCAGCGGCGCGGTGCGTTACGGATTTCCGCGTCCCAGCGCGCCAGAAGCCGTGTGCGCTCGGCCGAGGAGCCGAACTTCGCGAAATCATAGTCGATGAGCTTGATATCGGCGAGGCGCGGCGCTTCCGGCGGGACCGGCGCGTTGGCGTTCGAAGGAACCTGGAACGAGCGGGCCTGAACGGCCAGGGCCTGTGCTTCCGGCGTCAGGGCCCAGTCGTAGAAGCGACGGGCATTCTCCATGTTGCGCGCGCCACGGATGATCGACATGCCGCCGATCTCGTAACCCGTACCCTCGCAAGGAGCGACCACCACAACCGGTGCACCGCCGACGGCCTGCGTCACGGCGTCATGCATGAATGTAATGCCAATCAGGCTTTCACCGGTCGCTGCGGCGCGCGCGGGAGCCGCACCGGAGCGGGTGTACTGGTTCACATTGCGATGCATGGCGCGCATGAACTCGAATGCGCGTTGCTCACCCCAGAGCTGAACAAAGGTCGCAAGTCCGGTGTAGGCTGTGCCAGATGAATTCGGATCGGCAACCTGGACTTCATCGCGATATTCGGGCTTGGCGAGATCGGCCCAGCAGGATGGAACCGGCAGGCGGCGACGCTCGAGCTGTTGGCGGTTGTAGGAGAAGCCGAGTGCACCGGCGTAGATGCCAACCGTGCGGAATCCTGACTGTTCGGCAATGCGCTGAGCCCATGGGAGCAGGTTCGCAAGCTGCGGTGAGCGATAGGCCTCCGTCAGATTTTCCTCTGCCGCCTGCAAATGGGGATCGCCCGTGCCGCCCCACCAGATATCGCCACGCGGATTGGCCGCTTCAGCCTTGATCTGGGCGTAGGTCTCACCCGACGACTTGCGCGTCATGGCCACGCGAATTCCGGTTGCGCGCTCGAAAGCCTGCATCATCGGCCGGCACCATTCCTCCTGAACGGAGCAATAGACCACCAGCTCGCCCTGCTGGGCCTGTGCCGGAGCTGCGGTGAAGGCAAAAGCGGCGAGCCCAAGGCCCGCCAGCGTACGGCGTGTGAACATGTTCAACTCCCTTGTAGGCGCAATTCAATGCCGCGCCCTGCTATCGGCCTCATGACCTCTTGATGACAATCAGATGACGCTTCCACGTGGTCGTCAAGGGGGCGCAGCTTTTTCGGCCTGCAGACGCCGGATCCGTTTCAGAACATTGTTGCAGCTTCGGAATTGGCCGCCATCATGGGATGAAGGCCGTGTCTCATGGCCAACCCCGCCTCATAAGGATCAGGACCGCATGGCTGCTCAAACCCCGCCCGACCCTTCAAAGCTGAAGCCGATGACGCTGAAGGCTGTGGCCTCCGTGCGCGGGGCAGCGCGGACAACTGCGACAATCCGGGGCTTTTCGCTCGTGTTTGACGAGCCGCACGAGCGCGGCGGCACCGACGAAGGCCCAACCCCGACTGAAGCCTTTGTCTCGGTGCTGTGCAGCGTGACAACGGTGTTTCTGCATCGCCTGGCCGAAAATGAGGGCAAGTCCGTTGTGGTGCATGATGTGTCAGCCGAAGCCACGCTGGACCGGCGCGGTATCTGGCTGATCGAGGCTGTGAAAACCCCCTGGATTCGCTCGCATACGATCGCGCGGGTCACGACAGACGCTGATGACGCAACCCTGAAGCGCTGGGCAGGGCTTTTCCCAAAACATTCGCCCATGCACGCAACGCTGGCCAGTTCCGGGACCGACGTCAGCGTCGAGATCATCCGTGCCTAGCGGAATGAAGCTGACGTCTTTGTCGCGCTTCGTGGCAAGCGCGAGTTCGAATGTCAGAACCTGACCACCAGATCTGACCACACGGCCCATCAGGCCGCGTGCGGGCGCCGTTTTGTTCCACGCGTGAAAATTATGTCGTTCGCCATAATATCGCCCGGCCCGATATCCTCCATTGCGGCCTGATCGCGCCAAAGGGCGGTCAGCGCAGCCATGTCGAGGGATGGCCAGGAATCCTCGCTGTCCAGAACAAAGTATGTCTCTTGATAGTCATCGATCCGGTATCGCGTGCGCATCACCCGGCCAAGATCGAAACCGATCCGGTTGGGCGCATCACTTTCGAGCGCATACACCGTTTCACCGGGAGACGACGCGATTCCAGCCCCGACAATTCTGAGGCCTTCCGGGGTTTTGGCCAGCGCGAACTCGACTGAGTACCAGTAGAGCCGGGCCAGGCGATCAAGCGAGCCAAGGCCTGCAGCCACCAGCCCGGCCTTGCCATAGGCTTCGAGATAGTCGGCATAGGCTGGCTTTGTCAGCAATGGCACGTGGCCAAAGACATCGTGGAAGATGTCGGGCTCTTCGATGTAGTCGAACTGGTCCGGCCGGCGGATGAAGCGGCCTGCCGGGAATTTGCGCTCGGCGAGGAGCGAGAAGAAGGCGAGATCGGGCACAAGACCCGGAACCGCCACGACTTCCCATCCGGTCAAAGGCACCAGCGCCCGGTTCAGCATGGCAAAATCGGGAATGCCGGTCATGCCAATGTCAAGACGATCAAGCCCGGCCAGAAACCCGCGTGAGGCGCGGCTTTGCAGGAGATCGCGCTGGCGTGCAGCGAGCCTCCGCCAGACATCATGGTCCTCAGCCGTGTAGGTCTGGTGAGCCTGCGGGATGATGTGATCCTGAACGTCGGGCATCTTTTAAGCCTCCGAGCGTCCAGAATCACCCGAAACGCACGGCATTTCATGTCTATTTCGGTTGCTTGCATCGCGGTTTTGGTCATCTTTTGATCAAACATGGTTTCAAAGAGGTGATTTATGCCTTCAAGACGGGACATGGGCGAGACAGATCGCCGAATCCTCAGGGCTTTGCAGGCAGATGGCCGCCTGACGAA
>JAIYEB010000400.1 GCA_027487195.1 Hyphomicrobiales bacterium
AAGCGGCCAAAGCGCGCGATGATGTCACGGTGCACGCGCGCCCAATGGACCAGGTCCATTTCGCCAGGGGCAGGGGGGCCCAGCGCTTCAAAGAGCGCAATGGCGCGCTCCTGCGACTCGATTGTCTCGTGGTGCTCAAACGGCAGGATAAGCCACATGGCGCGGTCCTTCGACGCGCCGACAAGATCGCCGCGCGCGATGGCCAATTCGGCAATGGCGCGCGCCTTGTCATCGCCAGCAAACGCCAGCGCGCTGCCACGGTGGATGTTTCTTGAGACCTGATCGAGCAGCAGAATGAGCGCAAGCGCGCCATCTGGTGTTGCTGCCCAGCCGTCAAGCGAGCCGCTTCGCGCGAGCTCAAGGCTTGCGCCGAACTGATCTCTCAGCTCGGCGTCAAATGCCTCATCGCGCGTGAACCAGCGCTTTGGACCTGCCGCCATCCATGTCGAAATGACGGTGTCCGGCGTGATCAAGCGATCTTTCCTCCGCCGCGCTTCGTGATTGCGACGATCGATGGGCGCGGTGGCATGTCAGGACGGAAGTCAGGCCAGCGCGTGGTCGCAGTTTCGAAGGTCGTGGGCTGAGCATTCGGGTTTTCCTCGTCTGCTTCGCCCGGATGCTGGTTTCCGACGAACAGCGATGTGTCGTCTGGCACAAACTCCGGCCCGCACAACTCGGCGCCTGCCGGGCAGCGGTAAAACAGCTTGGATGTCGCGCGCGCCTGGCCGTGCGTTTCCAAGGCCCAAAGCCCGTCGGCGCGTCCGGTGCGTGAGGGGGAGTTGCCGTCGGTTGCAATCCAGAGCCGGCCCTGACCGTCGATCGCGCAATTGTCGGGCATGCCGAACCAGCCATCCCGCGTCGTGTTGGGATGAAACGTTGCACCAACACCGGCAACCGACGGATCGCCGCACCGCACGAGGATGTCCCAGCGGAACGTTGCCGCGGTATGGTCATCGCCCGGCGGGATCATCTCAACGATGTGCCCGAAGCGGTTGTCGGCGCGCGGGTTTGCCGGGTTGACCTGCTCGGCCGTGCGACGGTTGTTGTTGGTCAGCATGACGTAGATGCGCTGGGTCCGGAAGTTCGCGTCGATGTCCTCTGGCCGGTCCATGCGGGTTGCGCCAAGGAGATCGGACGCGCGGCGCGTCTCGATCATGACGTCGGCCTGGCTCTGGAAGCCGTTCGCGGCCGTGAGTGGACCCTGGCCAAACACAAGTGGCAGCCAATGCACGGTGCCGTCGGCGTCGTAACGTGCAACCGAGAGAGTTCCGTCTTCCAGGAGGTGCTGGTCCTGTGCGCGGTTGCCGGTGACGCGGTTTCTGGAAACAAAGCGATAGACATAGTCAAAGCGCTCATCGTCGCCCTGATAGATCACATAGTGCCCAGTGCCTGAAACGATGCCGGCTGCGCCCTCATGCTTGAAGCGGCCCATGGCCGTGCGCTTCTTTGGCACAAAGGTTGGGTCGAACGGGTCGATTTCGACGGTCCAGCCGAAGCGGTTCGCTTCATTCGGCTCTTTCGTGACATCGAAGCGGTCATAGTATGTGCCCCAGTTATACCAGCGGCCCGGGATGCCCATGCGGCGATAGTTGCGGAACTCCGGATGGCTTTCCGGCATATCACCCCAGAAATAGCCGTTCACGTTCTCCTCGCAGGTGAGCCATGTGCCCCACGGCGTGCGTCCACCGGCGCAATTGTTCAGCATTCCGCGCACAAGGGTGCCGGTTGGGTCATAGCTCGTGCGCATGCGGGCATGGCCACGGGCAGGCCCGGTGATTTCCATCGGCGTTTCGGCGGTGATCCGGCGTGCATAGCGCGAGTTCGGTACCACGGCCCATTTGCCGTTGGTTTTGCGGATTTCGATCACGGAGCCGCCATGCGCCATCATCTCGATGTCAGCCAGCGCCTTGGTCATGCCCCGGAAGGCAACGGTGCGTGTGTCCTGGCGCCCAAGGCCGGGGAACATGAGTTCCTCGTTGGTGTACTCATGGTTGATGGCCAGAAGCCCGTGCTCGGAGGAGCCCTCAATCGGGAAATAGCCGATATAGTCGTTGTTGTAGCCAAACTGCATGGCTTGCGCCGCTGCGGTCTGGTTGCGCGGATCGAAGGCTGGCGCACCGGGCAGGACAGGATCGCCCCAGCGCATCAAGACGTCGGCGTCATAGCCTTCGGCAACCTGATCGCGCTCCTGGGAGGCTGCAGGAATTTCGGTGAAGTTGAATGAGGGCGTCGTCGAAGTGTTCATGGCCTGAGCGTTCGCGCGCTCAACGGTTTCAATGGCCAGCGCGGAGACAGCTCCGATTGCCGGCACCGCCAGAAGCCCTTTCAGAAGGTCCCGCCGATTGTAGCGCTGGGCGACCACATCGCCCATTGTTGGGCCCGTCGACGGGTTCGACCCGTGATCCTCTGCCAATTCGGCTTGCTGGGACTTTGAAAGACCCCGAACCAACTCGTCCATCACGCTTCTCCCTTGATGAGCCTAAGACGAGTCGATGTGGCGCGACTTTGCAACATCGGTATGACGCCTGAACCCCGCAGGGCAGGACAGGGCGGGTCAGTCTCGCAGGTTGCGTGCGGTTTGCGACAGGAAGAGTTGCAGGAAGAAGCCGGCGATAATGGCGTTGGCGCTCCCGGCTGAGGGGGCCACAACAGGAAGGCGATGGCCGAAACTCCAATCGCCAAGCGTGATGATCGGTCCCGTCATGACCAGTGCAACGAGCAAGCCGAGGAAGAGGCAAAGTTCCCGGTCCCAACGTGACTTGGGCGGATTGGCTGTTGTCACCTTCCGGATAGCGTCCTGATATCGAAGGGTTTCAAAGCCAAAGGCACCGAGGACAGCGAAAGCATACACTGCAGGGTCGAACATGGCCCATACTCCTGACATGGGCGACAACGAACATCTCGCCCCGCATCAGAATCCCTGAATTTCCGGTTAAGCGTTACAACCGGGTTGAGCGCAAAAACCGTCGAAATCGACAGAAATAGGAGTGATGTCCTAGGTTGCAACCGCGAATTGTGTCGGCCCATGATATCTTCAAATGGCGATTTGGCTCGCCAATTTTCCAATCCAACCTATGCTCGCCTTTAGGAACCCTGCGGCATCGGAGCCCGGCCTTGTGTCATTTTCCTAGAAACGCAGTCAGGACAGTTGTTGGACTGATCGCCGGCCTTTGGCTTTCGGCGGCATCGCCGGCGCTCGCCGAGCTCTGCAAACCGATTGCGCAAGGCCCGATGAGGGTTATCCCAGCTTCCTTAAGGTCAGATGAAGCGCGGATCACGTTTGTTGGTCACTCGACATTCTTGATCGAGACCGCGCGTGGCGTGACCATTTCAACTGACCACAACGACGTCTGGAAGCCGCCAAGCCCGCCACGCGTTGCGACCATGAACCGGGCGCATTCCACGCACTTCACGCTCAACCCCGAACGCGAGATCGAGCATGTGCTCCATGG
>JAIYEB010000036.1 GCA_027487195.1 Hyphomicrobiales bacterium
AGAACCGAAGAAAGTGAGCATCCCGTTGAAATGAGGAGCACTATCACCCCTTCAACCTCCCGACAGTTCTTGCAGCCAGCGCCTCGCGTCGCTATGGTCCGCGCCGCCCGCCTCTCGGGATTCCCCTGATAGCGCGGGCGTTTTCGTCTTTCACGGCCTATGGGCCGCCGATCCGGAGCTTTGCCGCATGTTCATCACCAGCGCCTACGCGCAAGCCCCCGGTGCAGCCGGCGGAACCGATATCCTCGTTTCGCTGCTGCCATTCGTCTTCATCTTCATCATCCTGTATTTCATGATCATCCGCCCGCAGCAGCGCCGGATGAAGCAGCATCAGGAAATGATCACCAACCTGCGTCGTGGCGATACGGTCGTCACTTCGGGCGGTTTGATCGGAAAGATCACCAAGGTTGGCGAAGACAACGAGATCAGTGTTGAAATTGCCGACGGCGTGCGCGTGCGCATTATTAAGTCGACAGTTTCGGAAGTGCGCGCCAAGGGCGAACCTGCCGACGCGTCCTGATAAAAGCCCAAACGGAGGCCCCACCGGCCATGCTGCGGTTTTCAAAGTGGTATGCGGCGTTCATTCTCGTCTTGTGCGGGCTTGGCGTTATCATTGCAGTGCTGAACTTCATGCCCAAGGCATGGACGGATGCATTTCCTGTCAAGATTCCGCGCTACTCCCTTGGGCTCGACCTTCAGGGCGGCTCGCATATCCTTTTGGCAATCGACAGTCAGTTTGTGCGCCGCGAGCGGCTTGAGAACAAGCGTGACGATGTCCGACGTTTGATGAACGACCAACCCCGGATCGGCTACACCGGCCTTGCTATCCAGGGCGACACCGTTGTTCTGCGGATTCGCGATGCCGCCCAGATTCCGGTTGCGCGTGAACGCCTGCGTCAGATGGAAGCGCCCCTTGGCAGCGCGCTCGCATTTGGCGCAACCATTCGCGAGTCTGAATTGACCGAGCCGGAGCCCGGCTTGTTGCGCCTGACATTGACGGAAGCTGGCTTCAACGAGCGGGTCCGCTCGGCGATTGATCAGTCGATCGAGATCGTGCGCCGTCGCGTTGACCAACTTGGCACGACGGAAGCCTCGATTGCCCGCCAGGGTCGCGACCGTATTCTCGTGCAGGTGCCTGGTTTGCAGGACCCGCAGGAACTGAAGCGTCTCCTTGGCCAGACGGCAAAGATGACTTTCAGGCTTGTCGACCAGTCAGTCTCGGTCGAGCAGGCTGCCGCTGGCCGCGCACCGCCTGACGCGGAAGTGCTCGAGGGCCAGCAGGCCGGCACGCGCTATCTCGTCGAGCGGCGCGTCATGGTTGCAGGCGATGACCTTGTCGATTCCCAGCCCTCATTCGACCAGCGTACCAACGAACCAATTGTCACGTTCCGGTTCAATGTGAACGGCGCGCGCCGCTTTGCCGCCGTGACCCAGGAGAATGTTGGCCGTCCCTTTGCCATCGTGCTCGACAATAAGGTGATCTCTGCGCCGGTAATCCGCGAGCCGATCCTTGGCGGCTCGGGCCAGATCTCTGGCCAGTTCACCGCGCAGAGCGCCAACGAACTCGCGATCCTGCTCAGAGCCGGTGCGCTGCCAGCGCCATTGATTCCGCTTGAGGAGCGCACGGTTGGGCCCGGTCTTGGAGCTGACTCGATCGAGGCCGGCAAGCTTGCAGCCTATATCGCGATTGTTCTGGTCGCTGCGTTCATGGTCGCCACCTATGGCTTCCTTGGGCTCCTCGCCAACATTGCTCTCCTGGTCCACGTCTCCGTGATCTTTACGGGCATGGCACTTGTCGGCGCGACGCTGACATTACCGGGGATCGCCGGGATCGTGCTCACGATTGGCATGGCGGTGGATTCCAACGTGCTGATCTATGAGCGCATCCGGGAAGAGCTTCGAAGCGGGAAATCTGTTATTGCATCCATCGAAACCGGGTTCACCAAGGCGCTTGGAACGATCTGGGATGCCAACATCACCTCGCTCATTGCCACCGTGATCCTGTTCTTTGTCGGGACCGGTCCGGTGCGCGGCTTTGCGGTGACGTTTGCGATCGGCATTATTACAACCGTGTTTACGGCTGTGACATTCGTGCGTCTCATGGTGGCGATCTGGGTTCGCACCCGCCGCCCCACCTCTCTTGCGATTTGACACGGGCGCCCCAGTGAAGAAACTTCGCCTTATCCCGGACGACACCAACTACAGCTTCATGTGGCTGCGCCGCATGACGTTTCCATTTTCGGCAACCCTGTCGGTCCTGGCGCTTCTGCTGTTTTCGACCTTTGGGCTTAACTATGGCGTCGACTTTCGCGGCGGCTCCATCATCGAGATCCAATCCCGCTCCGGCCCAGCCAGCATCAGCGACATCAGAACCACGCTGAGCCGGTTGAGCCTCGGCGATGTTCAGGTTCAGCAGTTCGGTGGACCCACTGACATGCTGGTGCGGATCGAGCAGCAGCGCGGCGCCAACGCCAACGATATGGAAGCGGCCCAGCAGGCTGCGGTTGCCCGCATCCGGGATGCCTTGCAGGCAACTTTCGAAATCAGGCGTGTCGAGACCGTCGGGCCTCAGGTCTCGGGCGAGTTGATCCAGGCCGGCATTCTTGCCGTCATCCTGTCGATTTTCGCGATCCTGGTCTATCTCTGGTTCCGGTTTGAGTGGCAGTTCGCGATTGGCGCTATCATTGCAACCTTGCACGACGTGGTCCTGACGATCGGATTTTTCGCGGTCCTGGGGCTTGAGTTCAATCTGTCCTCGGTAGCAGCCGTTCTCACCATCGTGGGCTACTCGCTCAACGATACCGTCGTCGTCTATGATCGCATCCGCGAAACGATGCGCCGCTACAAGAAGATGAACCTGTCGGACCTGATTGATCTTGCGATCAATCAGACGCTCGGCCGTACGGTCCTGACATCCGTGACGACCCTGATCGCGCTCACCGCACTGGCGATCTTCGGTGGCGAGGTGGTGCGCTCCTTCACGCTGGCCATGGTGTTTGGCGTGTTGATCGGAACCTACTCCTCGATCTTCATCGCAGCGCCGGTCCTCATCTTCCTCAATCTCAGGACCGACGCTCTGGCGAAGTCCGAGGAGACAAAGGCGAAGGCCGCGACGTGAGTGAAGCGGGCCCGGACCGCTTCCTGCCGGGCCGCCATGTCATCGACGCCTATGGCAGGGGCGGTTTTCGTTTCGCCGAGATGTCGCACCGAGGCTCGATCCTGTGCCTTCCCTCAGGCGTCAGAGCCTGGAACGGCGTGCTTGATCTGGACAGTCTTGCGCCCGTGATCGCAGAGGCCGGCACTGACCTTGCCGTCCTGCTTGTCGGCACCGGGCGAACGATCGCGCCGATTGCGCCGCACATCAGGGCTGAACTGCGCGCAGCCGGCATTTCGGTCGATCCCATGGATACGGGTTCAGCGGCGAGAACCTGGAACATCCTCGTAGGCGAGCGCCGCCCGGTCGCAGCAGCCCTGATCGCCGTCGATTGACGCGCTATACTCTGGCCATGAGCGCAACCGATCTTCCGAAAGCCGATCTTGAAGCCTACCGGGCTGCTGATGAGCTTGTGCGCGCAGCTGACAAGGACCGCTGGCTTGCAGGCCTGTTCGTCGAGGACGGTGAGCGCCGGCATCTCATGGCGCTCTACGCGTTCTCCAGTGAGGTTGCGCGTGTGCGTGATCAGGTGTCGGAGCCAATGCCCGGTGAGATCCGGCTGCAATGGTGGGCCGACGCCGTGTCCGGAACGGCGCACGGCGATGTTGAAAGTCACCCCATCGCCCGCGCGTTGCTTGCTACGATTAAGGCAAGGCGCTTGCCGGTTGAAGCACTGCTGAACCTCATTGAGGCGCGCAGGTTCGATCTCTATGACGATGGGATGCCCACCCTCAACGATCTCGAAGGCTATTGCGGTGAGACCGCATCGGCGCTGATCCAGCTGTCAGCTCTGGTTCTGGCCAACGGCGAGGACCCGGGGACGGCAGAGGCGGCGGGCCATGCCGGCGTAGCCTATGCGCTCACGGGTCTCATGCGCGTGCTGCCAATCCATGCCGCGCGAGGGCAGCTCTATGTGCCGCTTGATCTGATCGGCAAGCATGGCCTGAAGCGCGAAACGCTGTTTGATGAGGCGTCTGCGGCGGGACTTTCAGCTGTTCTGGCAGACCTGCGTGCGCGTGTGCGCTTCCATCTCGCGCGGTTCAGCGATCTCGCCGGGAAGGTCCCGATGGCTGTCCGTCCGGCCTTCCTCACGGTAGCGCTGGTGGAGCCTTATCTTCGACAGATGGAGCGATCAGGCTATCCTCCGCTCGGCGCTCCGGTGGAACTGGCCCAGTGGCGCCGCCAGATCACGCTCTGGCGGGCGGCCCGGCGTGCCCGCCGGGCGTAACGCACGCTCCGTTGGGAACGATGCGTCCCGGGCAGGTCCCGATGGGGTCTGTAGAGCTGGTGTCGCGTGCCTTGCGATCTAGAACCGAACCCGGACGCCCGCCAGGAATTGGTGAGCAGACAGCGATGCTTTGCTGGACAGCGCGGCGTTGGCTGAATCCCGCGTCGTCAGGTTCACGTCCTCAACGCGTAGCAGGCGATAGCCGACGTCGAGCGTAATGCCGCGCGTGACCTCGAAGGCCAATCCAAGGCCGGCCTGCCAGGCCAGTTTGGTGTCGCGGTCGTTCAT
>JAIYEB010000314.1 GCA_027487195.1 Hyphomicrobiales bacterium
ATCACCCATGCAGCCTCGGAGCGCAGCGTGGACGACAGCGCCACAAGACCAAACGGCGAGGCATGCGACCAGACGAGTTGCCGATCTGACAGCCCCTTGGCGCGCGCAGCCCGCGCAAAAGGCGCGTCCATCGCACGCATCATTTCAAGCCGCAGCACACGGACAAGTGCCCCGCACGTGTATGTCGCAACAAGAAGCATCGGCAGCACGATCCGCTCGAGCCAGCCGCCGGTGAATGGACGGATCCATTTCAGTTCGACGCCAAACAGCCAGATGACACCGAGGCCGAGGGCAAAGGCAGGCACGGCCTGGACAGCGACCGCGAGAAACCGTGTGCCGCGTTCAAAACCAGCGGTTTGTGCAACCGTTGCCAGCGCCAGCGCAAAGGCAAGCAGCGCGCCGAGAATGAGCCCACCAAAGCCAATTGTCAGCGAAACGGGAAGCTTTTCAATAAGCGTCGCCATGATCGGCGCGCCCGAGCGATGGCTGACGCCGAGATCGCCATGCAAGAGACGCCAGACCCATTCGAGGAACTGCATGGCGAGGGGTTGATCAAGCCCGACCTCGCGCCGCGCTGCCTCGACAAGCTCCGGAGTTGGCGCAATGCCGCGCGAGAACAGGATCGCTTCGGCCGCGTCCCCCGGCATGGCGCGCATCAGGAGAAAAGCTGCAAGCGACACAGCCAGAACGAGCAGCGCAGTCTCACCAACACTGCGCGCGCGCTGCTTCATGATCAGCGAGACACTCTCAGATCAGGCCTGATGATGTAATAATCGGATCCCCAGGGCTCGTAGCCGCGCAGTCTTGGCGAGGTTACGACATGCCAGGATGGCGTGACGAGGTAGGCAACCGGAGCGTCGGCAAAGACGATCTTCTCGGCAGCCAACGAAATCTCGGCGCGCAACTCGACATCCGCTGCAGTCGAGAACCGATCAAGCGTGGCGTCAAGCGCAGGCGAAGAATAGCGGACAAAGTTGTTGGCCGCTCCCGTGCGCAGGAAAAGGCCCGGAAAGAAAGCTGCGTCGCCGGCAGGTGCCGTATGCTGCGCCCAGAGCAGTATGTCGAAGGCGCCATCGCGCGCGACGGCCTGCGGATTATCGACGACCCGTGTTTCGACCTCAATCCCGAGCTTGCGGAACTCGGACACCAGCACGGGCTGGAAGGTGACGAGTTCCGGACGTTGCGGATAGGCAACGACGGTGAGGCGCAGCGGCTGACCATCTTTACGCCGGACGGCCCCATCAAGCCGCCAGCCCGCCTCATCAAGCAGCCGGGCCGCAGCCGCCATATCGAACGGGCGAGGCTCCTGGGTTGCAAACGGGAAGGTCCGAGCATAGGCGCTGGAAGCTGGCTCGCCCGCCTGAACCGCAGCAATCAGCAGGCGCCGGTCAATCGCCAGATCGATGGCACGCCTCACGCGCACGTCCGACAGGACCGGGCGCTGCATGTTGAGCCAGGCCATGGTCTGATAGGCGACCGGAAAGCTTGTTACCGTCAGGCCAGATGTGGCGCGAAGGCGCGGCAAGGCTTCACCTGGCACATTGAAGGCCAGATCGAGCTCACCGGACTGCGCGGCAAGCGCAAGCGACTGCCCATCCGTGAAGCGGCGAATCCGGATGTTCGGGCGCTGGTCTGCGCCGGCAAAATGCGGATTGGGTTCAAGCCGCAATTCGCGATCGGGCTCAAACCCCTGAACCCGCCAGGCGCCGGTGAAAACCGGGCCTGCCTGTGTCTGGCGGCTGACGACGAACACCCATTCCGCCAGAATGGATGGCATATGCGGCGCCGGGCGCTCTGACGTCACCTGCAGGTTTGCAGCATCAATCGCCTTGAAAGTCAGCGCACCTGCAGAGGCGCGGGCCACTGCGTTCTCGCTTGCAACCCGATTGAGGCCTTCGGCAATGGCAGAGGCATCGGCAGGCGTTCCGTCCGAAAACCGAACCCCGGTCTGCAGGGCCACCCGCCAGTTCAGCGCGTCGATCCGGGTTGCACCGGTCGCAAGCAGCCCGAGAAGACGTCCGTCCCGACCGACCGTGAACAGGTTTTGCCCAACCCCATGGGTGGTCAAAGCCCAGCCTGCGCTGCCGCGGGCCGGATCGAGCCCTTGCGTCAGGAACGTCTGGCCAATCGTGATTGTCTCCGCTGCGCTGGCAGGAAGAACAGTCGTTGCAATTGTTGCGGCGATAAGGAGGCGTCGGGAGAGCTTGAACATCCCATCGACGTAGCAAGTCAGGACAGCGCCGACAAGAGAGAAATGTAATAATGTTACATATACCTCTCACCAACAGGCCTCGCGCCATTCCGCGCTTATGCTAAAGCGACACCAAGGCGTGCGCGGCTTGCGCTGCCTTTTCTGGATTTTGGTGGAGTAGATGCGTCACGGCGGAGATTTGTCGGCACTTGCCGAACAGACGGGGCGGCAGGCTTCGGACTGGCTTGATCTGTCAACGGGGATCAACCCCGTCCCCTATCCGATCCCTCAGATCGCGCATGAGACCTGGACGCGACTGCCACAAGCGCACAGCCTGCAGCGCCTGCGCGCAGCAGCAAGAAAGGCCTACGCCATCCCGGAGACGGTTGATGTTGTCGCCGCTCCAGGCTCCGAAATCCTGATTGAGACGCTAGCGCGCACCATTCGCCCGGGCCGGATTGCCATCGCCGGCAAAACCTACGGCTCGCATGCCCGCGCATGGAGTGCGGCTGGGCACACGGTTTCAATCACGGACACGCGCTTTTCCGCGCCAAGCCTGGATGTTGCGCTGCTCGTTAATCCGGACAATCCCACCGGACAATTGGTGCGCCCGGCTCAGCTCGTGGCCATGGCGCAGCTTCGGCGGCGCACAGGCGGATTGCTGATTGTCGATGAGGCCTTCGCCGATGTGGCGCCAGACAACAGCCTGGTCCCGGAGCTGACCGGCCTTTATGCCTGCGTGCTTCGCTCGTTCGGGAAGTTCTACGGCCTCGCCGGCCTGCGCCTTGGGTTCCTGATCGGGCCAACCCAGCTTGTCACCGAGGTCGCCAATCGCCTTGGCGAATGGGCCGTCGCCGGGCCAGCCCTTGAAATCGGCACGGCAGCGCTGGAAGACAGCGCCTGGGCAGAGGCCACCAGGGCAAGGCTGAGAGCCGATGCGCTGCGCCTTGATGGGTTGCTTGGCGATGCAGGCCTCTCGGTCCTTGGCGGAACCGATCTGTTTCGCCTTGTCGAACACGCCGATGCAACATCGATCCATGAACGGCTGATCGAACACGGCATTCTGGTACGCCGCTTTGTCGACCGCCCGACCCTGCTGCGGTTCGGGCTGCCGGGAACGGAAGCGGGGTGGCAGCGCCTGACGCGCGCCCTCACGCCCAGGGCAGGATAATCCGCCCGTCCTCGCGCGCTTCGATAAGGAAGCGCACGCCAAACACCGCCTCCAGATGGGCTGCGGTCAAGACATCCTCGACCGGACCATCAGCGATGATGCGCCCCTGCCCCATCAAGACGATCCTGCTGGCAAAGCGGGCTGCAAGCGACAGGTCGTGCAACACCGCCACAACGCCAACGCCACGCTGGCTCTCACGAACGAGTGCATCGATCACGGCGAGCTGGTGCTTTGGATCAAGCGACGCCACCGGCTCATCGGCAAGTATCAGGCGTGCTTCAACGGCGAGCGCGCGAGCAAGGGCCACCCGCGCACGCTCGCCTCCGGAAAGCTCCGTCACCGGGCGATCAGCAAAATCATCGAGCCCAAGCGCA
>JAIYEB010000033.1 GCA_027487195.1 Hyphomicrobiales bacterium
AACAGCTTCGCCGCCGTCGGGTTCCCCTTGGGGCCGAACATGCGCATCAGGCTCTTGGCCGGCGTGTTGGTTGCCTCGGCCAAGGTGTCAAAGCCAATCGTCGCGTTGATATAGTCGCGCAGCGCCGAGCGCCCGCTGGCGAGATCGCCTTCAAGCAGAACCTGTGCGGCTTCCTGAAACAGGGCTTGCCTGAAGGCCGGATCGCGGGTGGCGCGGGCCTGCACGGTGTCCCGGAAACTGCGGGTCAGAGCCATGATGTTCTCCTCAGCCTTTCTTCGTGGCCAATCTGGCCTGGGCCTTGCGGGCCTTATAGTCGCGCCAGAGTTCAAGGGCCTCGGCAATGTCTGCACTCTGGCGACGTTTGGTCCCGCCTCCGAGCAGGATGACAAGCGCCTCGCCGTCCCATCCGAAATAGATGCGGTAGCCTGGGCCACGATTGATCTTGAGTTCGGATGCGCCATCTCCGATCGGCTACACCTTCGAGGTGTTGCCATCCGCAAGCCGCGCCAAAGCCACCGTCACAATCGCCGCTGCCTGCGGGTCCAGATCGTCGAACCACGTGCCAAACGGGCTTGAGCCGTCATCAGCAAGGAATTCTTCGATCAAGATCATTGGTAACATATACGTTACCGCGTGACGGACTTCAAGAGAGAGGCCAAGAGCCTAGCCTGAATTCCGCACCTTGGTGGGCAGCCGGACGCTGTTCCCTGCTCATCTCTGGCGATCAAAAGCCGCACGCGGCCAGGTCAACGCCGGAGTGGGGCATCGTCCAGAACTGTGCAGGCTTGCCTGAAACCGCTGGCATGCCGACCATCGTCTACGCTGGCGTCGCGGGCATCAATGCACTAGCCTTGGTCAAGCGCGTTGACGCGCGGATTTGAATCGAAGGTCCCGGCAAGTGGACCAGCGGAGGAATAGCCCATGTCGCTTTCGCGTCGCTCCCTGATGGGCGCGGCTTTGGCTCCGTTCGCGGCGCCCGCGCTCCATGCCCGGATTTCGGATCGCACCATCCGGGTGATCGTGCCGTTCACCGCCGGCAGCGGCCCGGACCTTCTTGCGCGCCTCGCCGCAGAAGAGCTGCGCCAGCGCTGGAACCAAACGACGGTGGTCGACAACAGGCCAGGCGCATCAGGCAACATCGGCGCGCTCGCCGCCGCCCGCTCCGCGCCCGACGGTCACACGCTGCTCCTCTACGTGAACACGGTGTTGATGACGGCCTCGCTCTCGCGCGACCTCCAGTTCGATCCGATCCGCTCGTTCGAGCCAATTTCGCTCGTGGCGCGCGGGTCGCTCGCGCTCGCGGTGCACTCCTCGGTCGAAGCAACGGACGCGCGCTCGTTCGTCGCGGCCTCGATCGCGCGCCCGAACGATATTCGTTATGCCTCGCCGGGCCGGGGCACGCCCCACCATCTCGCGATGGAGCTGTTCAAGCTCAGGACCGGCGCGCGCCTCGACCATGTGCCCTACACGGGAACGGCGGGTGCGGTGAACGACGTGATCGGCGGGCATGTCCAGTCGATGTTCATTCCGATCCATGTCGGCCTGGTTCATGCCCAAGCCGGGCGCATTCGCCTGCTTGGCGTCGGGAGCGCGGAGCGCACGACGCTCGCGCCAAACGTGCCGACCCTTGCCGAACAGGGCATCCGCGACGCGGAGGTCGACCTCTGGTACGCGCTGGCCGCGCCAGCGGGTACGCCCCAGGCCCTCGTCCAGCAATTCAACGGCGTGATCAACGAGATGCTCGCCGAGCCGCGCGTTCTGAACCTGCTTCGCGCGCAAGGGCTCGACGCCGCCGGCGGCACGCCCGCCGATCTCGCTGCGCTGATCGCAGCCGATGCGCCACGCTGGGCGCAAGTCGTCGCCAGCGCCGGAATCACAGCGGAGAACTGAGTTGGTCCAAGACGTTGTGATCGTCGGGGGCGGGCCGGTCGGGCTCGGCCTCGCAGTATCGCTCGGCCAAAGAGGCCGGCGCGTGACGGTGATCGAGAAGCATGACGCCCCGCTGCCAATCCCGCGCGGGCAAAACCTGACCCAGCGCACGCTTGAGCATTTCCATTTCTGGGGCTGCGAGCCCGCGCTCAGGGCCGCGCGCACCATTCCGCCGAGCCATGGCATTGGCGGCATGACGAGTTACGGCACGCTGCTGTCGCCCTACCATTACGACTGGATGAAGCGCGAGCTCGTGCGCCCGTTCTACTACACCGAGAACGAACGCCTGCCGCAGTATGCCACCGAGGCCGTGCTTCGCGCGCGCGCTGCGGAGCTGCCGACAGTCGAGCTGGTCACCGGCCACGCCGCGACCCATGTGGAGCAGGACGCCGACGGCGTCACCGTCACTGCGCGGCCGCGTGCGGGCGGGCCGGATCGCGTCGTGCGGGCGGCCTTCGGGGTCGGCTGCGATGGGGCCCGCTCGATGGTGCGCGAAAGCGCCGGCATCACCGAGACGCGCGACGACCACGACCGGCTCATGGTGCTTCTCGTGTTCCGCTCAAAAGAGTTGCACGCGCTCCTCGGGCGTCATCCCGGAAAGTCGTTCTTCTGCGTGCTGCACCCCGATCTCGAGGGCTACTGGCGCTTTCTCGGCAGGGTCGACCTTGGCGAGAGCTTCTTCTTCCATGCCCCCGTTCCGCCCGGCACGACGGCGACCAACCACGACTTCGCTGCCATGCTGCACGCAGCCATCGGCGCGCCCTTCGCGCTGACGCTCGACCATGTCGGCTTCTGGGATCTGCGGATCGCGACCGCCGACCGTTATCGCGCGGGGCGGCTGTTCGTGGCGGGTGATGCGGCCCACTCGCATCCGCCCTATGGCGGCTATGGCATCAACACCGGGTTCGAGGACGCTGTGAACCTCGCCTGGAAGCTCGACGCCGCACTCGGCGGCTGGGCTGGACCAGGCCTCCTCGACAGTTACCAGGCCGAGCGGCGCCCGGTTTTTGTCTCAACAGCGCGCGACTTCATCGAGGCCTCGATCCGCCAGGACCGGGATTTCGTCGCGGCCTACCATCCCGAGCGTGACCGCGCGGCCTTCGAGGCGGAGTGGGCGCGGCGCGCAAGCGGTGCCGTCGGCGAGGTGCATGCCTTTGAGCCCAACTACGAGGGCTCGCCCGTCGTCGCCGGATCGAGCGCCTCCGGCCCGAGCGCGCGCGGCGACCACCGCCACCAGGCGCGCGCTGGCCACCACCTCTCACCCGTCGTGCTCGGCGACGGGAGCAACATCTACGCACGGCTCGGTCCTGGCTTTACGCTCCTCGCGCTCGGCGCTGATCGTGGGGCCATCGCGGCCTTCGAGACCCAGGCCAAGGCGCGCAACGTGCCACTGACGATTGTCGCGGACGCGGCGTCCGGCGCCAGGGACAAGCTCGGCGCGTCGCTTGTTCTGGTGCGCCCGGACCAATTCGTGGCATGGGCCGGCGAGACTGCTGACGCCGGCAGCGTGCTCGACCGCGCCATCGGATGTGGGTAAAGGGTACCGCGATGATCGGTCAGGAGCGCGCAGATGGTACTGTCAGTCGCCATATACCAAGCATAGGAATGCAATCATGGTGAAGCTTCTAAATCCGCGTGATTTCAGCTCGCAGCCCGGCTATCTCGACAGTGGCTATCGCTCGACTGCACTGCGGGGCCCGACCAAACCGCTGATCCCGATCAGGGGCGTCTCGCTGGCGGCTCCGGTCTATGGCCATGACCGGATTGCCCCGGGCGATGCCGATCTGACCGTCAATGGCCGCAAGGAAGGCGAGCCGCAGGGCGAACGCATTATCGTCACGGGACGCGTGCTTGACGAGAATGGCAGGCCGCTTGCAAACACGCTCGTCGAGATCTGGCAGGCCAATGCGGCCGGGCGCTACATCCATGTCGTCGATCAGCATGCCGCACCGCTTGATCCCAATTTCTTCGGCGGCGGGCGCTGCGTCACTGACGAACAGGGCCGCTATCGCTTTTTGACCATCAAGCCCGGCGCGTACCCCTGGGGCAACCACTTCAACGCCTGGCGACCGAACCACATCCATTTCTCGCTGTTCGGCCACCAGTTTGGCCAGCGGCTGGTGACGCAGATGTATTTTCCGGGTGATCCGCTGCTGTTGCTCGATCCGATCTATCTCGGCGTGCCTGCCAAGAGCCGCGAGCGCATGGTGGCGCAGTTCTCGATCGACGTGACCGAAGAAGGCTATGCCCTTGGTTATGTCTTCGACATCGTTTTGCGCGGCGAAAATGCCGCTATCTGGGAGACCCACGGATGAGTGGCCAAGATTCGACAGTGACCCAGCTCCTTGGCCAGACGCCATCGCAGACGGTTGGGCCCTTTTTCGCCTACGGCCTGACCCCGCAGCAGTATGGCTATGATTGGGTTTCGATTGCCGGTGGCGACATGGCGGATGAGGCCACGCCAGGAGACCGCATCACCCTTGAAGGCCAGGTGTTCGATGGTGCAGGCAAGCCCATCGCAGATGCCATGATCGAGATCTGGCAAGCTGATGGCACAGGCGCCTTTGCAACGGAGCAGGGCCGCAATACGCGCTTCACCGGCTTTGGCCGGGTTGGGACAGGCATGCTCGGTGATGGCCTGTTTCGCTTCACCACAGTGAAGCCTGGCGTGTCAGTTGCCGGCGAGGCCCCGCACATCAACATCATCGTCACCATGCGCGGGCTTTTGATGCATGCCTTCACCCGCGTCTATTTCGATGGCGATGCTCGAAATGACATGGATCCGGTGCTGGCCCAGGTTCCGCCAGAGCGTCGGGGCACGTTGCTGGCGCGTAAGACAAGCCCCGGCACATGGCGGTTTGACATTCACATGCAGGGTGATGCCGAAACCGTGTTCTTCGATCTGTAGGAACCGCCATTTTCAATGCCGCCAAAGGCCCTTGCATCATCCGCGTCG
>JAIYEB010000298.1 GCA_027487195.1 Hyphomicrobiales bacterium
ACGGGGGAGATCTCTGAAATGGACGAACAGGACCGCATCACCGAGGACGCCGACTATGGTGCTTCATCGATCAAGGTGCTCAAGGGCCTTGATGCGGTGCGCAAGCGCCCTGGCATGTACATCGGCGACACGGATGATGGTTCCGGCCTGCATCACATGGTCTACGAGGTGGTCGACAATGCCATCGACGAGGCTCTGGCTGGCCACGCAACCGAAGTCACCGTCACGCTGAATGCCGATGGCTCGGTGACGGTCACGGATGACGGTCGCGGCATTCCCGTTGACATGCATGAAGGCGAGGGCGTTTCGGCAGCCGAGGTCATCATGACCCAGCTCCATGCCGGCGGAAAGTTCGACCAGAATTCCTACAAGGTCTCGGGCGGTCTGCATGGCGTCGGTGTTTCCGTCGTCAACGCGCTGTCGGTTTCGCTGAAGCTCCGGATCTGGCGCGGCGGGCAGGAACACTTCATGGAGTTCCGGCATGGCGATGCCGTTGCACCGCTTGCCGCCGTTGGGCCATCGAACGGCAAGCGTGGCACCGAAGTGACGTTCCTGCCTTCGACCGAAACCTTCACGATGGTCGAGTTTGATTTCGGCACGCTGGAGCACCGGCTGCGGGAACTCGCCTTCCTCAACTCCGGCGTGAAGGTCGTCTTGACCGACAAGCGCCATGGCGAGCCAAAGCGGGTCGAGTTGCGGTATGATGGTGGCGTCGAGGCGTTCGTGCGCTATCTCGACCGCAACAAGCCTGCGCTGGTCAAGCAGCCCATCGTGATCCGCGCCGAGCGCGACGGCATCGCGCTTGAATGTGCGCTGTGGTGGAATGACGGCTACCACGAGAGCGTTCTGTGCTTCACCAACAACATTCCGCAGCGCGATGGCGGGACGCACCTTGCGGGCTTTCGCGCAGCGCTGACGCGGCAGGTTACAGGCTACGCTGAGCGCTCCGGCATCCAGAAGCGCGAGAAGGTCGATTTGACCGGAGACGACTGCCGCGAAGGCCTGACTGCGATTGTTTCGGTCAAGGTGCCTGATCCAAAATTCTCCAGCCAGACCAAGGACAAGCTGGTTTCCTCCGAGGTTCGCCCGGTGGTTGAAAGTCTGTTGAACGACAAGCTCTCGACCTGGTTCGAAGAGCATCCGGCCGACGCCAAGACGATCGTTGGCAAGGTTGTGGAAGCTGCGGCGGCTCGCGAGGCTGCGCGCAAGGCGCGCGATCTGACCCGCCGCAAGGGTGTGCTCGATGTGGCGTCGCTGCCAGGCAAGCTGGCGGATTGCCAGGAGCGCGATCCGGCCAAGTCAGAGCTCTTCCTGGTCGAGGGTGATTCTGCCGGTGGCTCCGCAAAGCAGGGGCGTGCACGTGAGTATCAGGCGGTTCTGCCGCTGCGTGGCAAGATCCTGAACGTCGAGCGCGCGCGCTTCGACAAGATGCTCGGCAGCCAGGAAATCGGCACGCTGATCACGGCTCTGGGAACCAGCATTGGTCGCGATGACTTCGACATTGCCAAGCTGCGCTACCACAAGGTCATCATCATGACCGACGCCGACGTGGACGGTTCGCACATCCGCACGCTGCTTTTGACGTTCTTCTATCGCCAGATGCCGGAACTCATCGACCGCGGGCATCTCTATATCGCCCAGCCTCCGCTCTATAAGGTCGCGCGCGGCAAGTCCGAGCAGTATCTCAAGGACGAACGGGCGATGGAGGAATACCTCGCCGGCGTTGGTACCGAAGATGCGGTGCTGGAAACCGCTGAAGGCGGAACGCGCGCAGGCGCCGATCTCGTTTCTCTCGTGCGCGAGGCCCGGATCGTGCGTCAATTGCTGGCAGGTCTTCACCACCGCTACAACCGGGCCGTTGTCGAACAGGCTGCGATTGCCGGTGCGCTCTCGCCCAGGATTGCGGATGATCCGGTAAAGGCTGCAGAAGCCGCCGCCCATGTCGCGCGCCGGCTTGATGCCGTGGCTGATGAGGCCGAGCGTGGCTGGACAGGTGATGCCCATGATGGCGGCTATCTGTTCACGCGCGTCGTGCGCGGGGTTCGCGAGGCGGCCATCATCGATCCGGGCATGATTGCCTCGGCCGAGGCCATCAAGCTCGATGCGATGGGCGCTTCCCTGTCCGAAGTGTACGGGTCTCCCGCGCGTTTCCGCCGGCGTGGCGAGGAGACGTTTGTTCCCGGCCCAGGCGTGCTGGTCGAAACCGTGTTTACAGCAGCGCGCAAGGGGCTGAACATCCAGCGCTATAAAGGTCTTGGCGAAATGAACCCGGAGCAGCTCTGGGAGACGACGCTTGACCGCAATGTGCGCTCGCTCCTGCAGGTCAAGGTGAAGGAAGGCGATGATGCCGACGATGTCTTCACCAAGCTGATGGGGGATGTGGTCGAGCCGCGTCGCGAGTTCATTGTCGAGAATGCACTGCAGGCGAATGTCGATGTCTGAGAGCGTGCATTGATCAACAATGCACCCGTGGCATCGCTTCGGGCGGCGCAGTTGGTCGTTGGTTGGCTGGGGTGTCTTGGCCTCCTGATCCTGATCGAACCTCGCGCCATCGGTCTGGCTCCGGTTCTTGGCCTTGCCGCTCTTTGGTTCCTGCGTGCCGAGGCGCTTGATGCACTCCGGCGCCAGGCCCTGTTTTTCTCAGCCGTTGCGCTGATTGCGCTCTCCGCGATGGTTGGCGGGGCCAATACGGGTGTTCTCAGCCGCAGCCTGTCGCAGGGTTTTGCACTGATGGCGCTGTCAGCGCTGTCCGTGCTCATGCTGCTTTTGGCGGCGCGCGTCCCTCCCGAGCTTGCACGGCGTGCCATTGGTGCAGCGTCATTGTTGATGGCGGTTGCGCTTGGTGCGGCGTGCCTGACGGACATCTGGTTCGACGCGACCCAGTCCGGTGTTGATATCTATGTCGAGCGCCAGAACATGCTGGCGGTCATTCTCGTTCTGCTGGCCCTGCCGGTTCTTGTCGTCTCGCCAGGCCTTGGGCGCCCGGCGCTGACCGCGGTTGCAGGTATCGGGATTGTTGCGCTGCTGATCCTGACCCAGAGCCAGACTGCATGGCTCGCTGTCCTCGTCGGCAGCCTTGCCTGGCTCACGGACAAGCTGTTTGGCCGGCGCGCGGTCTGGCTCGTTGCTGCAACCTTTGCGATCGTGCTTGTTGCCGCTCCGCTCATCTATCCGTTCATCCATCGCTTTGCGCTTGGCCTGTCCTCAACAGGCCTGATGGGCCTGACCGTGAAGACGCGTCTCGACATCTGGGCCGTTTCTGCGGGTGAGATCCTGGCACATCCGGTTTTTGGCCACGGCGTCCACGGGCTCAGGGGCAAGGTTGCCTTCCTCGCCAGCGAGCGCGTCGCCATTGCAAACCATTTGCATAGCCTGCCGCTGACGCTGTGGGTTGATACGGGTCTTGTCGGCGTCGCCGGCGCGCTTGGCGTGCTTTTATGCGTGGTTCGTGCGATTTCAGGTCTGTCCACGCAGGCACGGCGGGCGGCGACGGTTTCGTTCGCGGCGGTCCTGAGCGTGGGCCTTGTCGAATATGTTCTCTGGTTTGAGTGGCTGATTGGCGCGTGGGCCATGGTTGCCACATTGATCGTCCTGATCGAGCGTTCCGGGCAGGACCCGTCCGGCTGAGCCGGTATCGTCTCTGTCACCTGGGGAAAGTTCCAGCGCTACCGGCCTGTGTTCGCCGCCGCCAGCATGCGCGAGACTTCCGCATGGAGCGAGCGTGCCATGGCTTTGCGATCATCGGACCCGGGGACAATCTCTCCAAACCGCAATTCGGCTGTGAAGGGTCCACCCTCGATGACGTCGAGCACGGAGGGAATGAGCTCTGCATCACCCATCCAGGCGTAACGTCTGCGTCCGCCCCGCCCCAGCGGCAGGCCATGGTTTGCCACATAGGCAATGGCGAGCGCTTGCACGGCCACATCGCTTGCACGGACCGCGCCAAGCAGCGAGGACCGAAACGGCAGAACGATCTCGCCGTCGTGCGAGGTTCCTTCGGCAAACAGGACGATGGCCTCGCGCCTTGCAAAGCGCCCGGCGATGGCATCGACGCTGTTGCCGGTTGCGCTGCGTCGCGTCCGCTCGACGAACACCGTTCTCTGAAGCTTTGCCAGAAGCCCGAAACCCGCCCATCCCGCAACTTCGCTTTTGGCAACAAACGCGACCGGAAAGCGCGCGCCTATGATGAGAATATCAAGCCAACTGATGTGGTTGGCGACGATCAGCACCGGCCGCTCTTGTGCGGGCTCGCCCACAACCCGTGTCGTTGCACCCAGAAGCCACAGGGCCGAACGATGCCAGATCACGGGGATCAGATCCGCCAGCCGCCAGTTGAACCGGACCGAAAGAAGCTGAGCCGGCAACAGGATCAGGGTGAGAAGCACCAGCGGAACTATGACGCGGGCTGCGCGCACGGCGCGGCGCATGCCTACCGGTCGCCCTTCTTCAGCGGAACGCCGTAGAGTTCCAGCCTGTGACCTGTGAGGCTGTAGCCCAGTCGCTTGGCAACCTCAGCCTGGAGCGCTTCGATCTCGGGGGAGTGGAACTCAATGACCAGCCCGGTCTCGCCATCAATCAGGTGATCATGATGTTCGCTCGGAGCGGTCTCGAACCGACCGCGCCCGTCGCCAAAGTCATGGCGCGCGAGAATGCCGGTGTCCTGGAACAGTTTGAGCGTGCGGTAGACTGTCGAGAGCGCAATCTGGGGGTCGATGGCCAGGGCGCGCTGATAGAGCTCGTCGACATGTGGATGATCGAGGGACGCTGACAGAACGCGCGCAATCACGCGACGTTGCGCCGTCAGGCGCAGGCCACGTCTGGCGCATTCTTCTTCAATTCTGCTCGGCAAACTGACCATCGCGACGCTCTTACTGCGTCGGCGATCAGTTTTCTACTGCATCCGGATAGGGTCCGCGCAACCGGTCATCAAGATCGCGCCTCATGATCAGCGCATCGCCCCCGTTTTCGCTGGCATAGTAGCCCTTGCGGCGACCAACCTGCGTAAAGCCCTGGCGCTGGTAGAGTGCAAGGGCGGGCACATTGCCATCGTTGACCTCGAGGAAAAGGCGCTTGGCCCCCTGCCGCGCGGCCCCTTCGAGACTGTGCTCAAGCAAGCGATGCGCAATCCCGCACCCGCGCCACTCCGGAGCCGTTGTGATGGTCAGGAGCTCGGCCTCGTCTGCCGCGATGCGCATCACGGAAAAGCCGAGAACGCCGCTCCCCAGTCGCGCGCCATAGCCAAGGCCCGTGGAGCTGCCGAGCAGCGTCTCGAACTCATGGGCAAGCCAACCGCGTGCAAAAGCCAGGGCATGGATTTCGCACAGGCGCTG
>JAIYEB010000293.1 GCA_027487195.1 Hyphomicrobiales bacterium
GAACCGCCGTCTGGACCTGATCGTGGATCGGGAAGAAGATCGCCCGGTCCATGATGTCCTTTTGCAGATCGCGGTAGAGCGCGGTCCGCTCCGCAGCGTTCTTCGCCTCGCTGGCACGCCGGATCAGCGCATCCAACGCAGGATCATTGACGCGCGACCAGTTGAACTTGAACTTGCCAGGCTCAGGGATATTTGAGGAATGGAACGGGATCCGCAGGACGCCCGGATCGTTCGACACCCAACGCACAACCGAGAGCTCATACTGGTTGTTCATCAGGAGCTCGTCCTGACGCTGCTTCAGAACGTTTTCAACAACGATATCGAAGCCGACGCGACGTGCTTCCGATTGGAGCGCGACCGCGACATCCGGCAGCAACAGGGATGGGAAGTAGACGCGAAGCGGTTGGCCGTCCTTTGTCCGGATCCCGTTCGAGCCCATTTGCCAACCCGCCTGATCAAGGAGCTGGTTCGCGCGCGCCCGGTCAAACGGATAATACGCTTCAGCACCGCTCCAGTATTCCGGCGTCGTCGATGCCAGAACGCCAAAGGCCGGCCTGATGATGCCGAAGTAGAGGTTCTGCGCGAGGCGCGGCCGGTCAATCGAATGCATGAACGCCTGGCGGACGCGAATGTCGTTGAAGGGCGTGCGCGAAGTGTTGAGCTGCGCGCCAAAGGACAGGCCAGCCGCGACCCCGATCATGGCTCTAAACCGGCCGGAATCATTCAGCCGGCGCGTATCAAGCGCGGGAAGGATGTCGCCGACATGCGCTTCGCCAGCTTCAAGTGCTGCAACGCGCGTCGCGTTGTTTGGAATGAAGCGATGGACGATACGCGCCATGTTCGATGGGCCCTGAACCGCCGACCAGCTGGGTGCCCAGGCATAATCAGGGTTGCGATCCAGAATGACTTCGCGCCCGCGCTCCCATGATGTGAACCGGAACGGGCCGGTACCAACGGGGGCTTGCGCAAAGCCTGTGTTGCCGAGCCGCTGAACGGCTGTCGGGCTCACGATCGAAAGTTCGTTCTCGGTGAAGCTGTCGATCGCACCGGCATTCGGCGCCTTGTAGTGGATGCGCACTTCATGGGACCCAAGGATCTCGGTCCGGTCATAGGGGCCGACCATGTCAACCGCGCCCTGAGAACCGGTTGCCGGATCGACGATGGTATCGAGCGTGAACTTGACGGCTTCCGCGTTGAAGGGCGTTCCATCATGGAACCGCACACCTTCGCGCAAGCGCATGCGAACGGATGTACCGTCAGCGGCAAGTTCCCAGGATGTTGCAAGTCCAGGTGCCAGGCGGCCATTCTCGTCAGACATGATCAACTGATCAAAGACCTGAACGATGACCTGCTCTTCGTGACGCGATTGCGTGACGCGCGGATCGTAGGACACGTCCGAGTTTGAATCATCCGCGAAGATGATCGTGTTCGAGGCGTTTGCCTGCTGTGCTGCGGCAAGTGACGGGGCGGCGAGAAGCGCTGCAGATGCAGCACCAGCCTTCAGGATCGTACGGCGCGTGGTAGGGAGTGCCTTGGTTTTCATATGGGTGGTCCTCATGATCGGTCGATGTGGCGGGTCATGCGGCGAGGTGCGCCATTGCGGCGTTCTGGTTGAAGGGGTGTGGGGTGGCGGGGGTCACTGGACACGCACGCCTCCCTTGAAAACGGTGAGACGGTCGGGCTGACCGAGAATGGCGATCTCCTTGAGCGGATTGCCATCAACGATCAGGAGATCGGCCAGCTTGCCAGCGGCAATGCGGCCGGCGTCGATTTCGAGTAATTCGTGGTTTGTGGCCGTCGCAGCCACAATCGCTTCCATTTCAGTCAATCCGCCCTGAACCAGAAGCTGGAGTTCGCGCCAGTTCATTGGGCCATGCGGGATCATGTAGCCAGCATCGGTTCCGCAGCAGATCTTGACGCCCGCAGCACGGGCGGCTTGCAGCGTTTTCCATTTTGCCTCGCGCGAGGCGATGAGCCAGCGCCACGATGAGGGCGAGACCCCCTGCTCTTCCGGCGTGAACTCGAAGTTGCGCTCGTTGACCAGAAGCGTCGGGACATAGAACGTGCCGCGCCGGACCATTTCCTCGATGATGCGCTCATCGGTGAAGTGGGCATGCTCGACCGTATCAACACCATTGACGATGGTGTTGTAGAGGCTGTCGCCGCCTGTGGTGTGGGCTGCAACCTTGATGCCCCACATCCGCGCCTCATCGCAGACCGACGCAATTTCCTCGTTGGTCATTTCCTGGCGGTTCCAGATGCCAATTCGATCGCCATCCGAGCAGGACGAGTTGATCTTGATGAAGTCAGCGCCCCGTTTGATTTCTTCGCGCGCGCCGCGCCTGAAACCGACGGGTCCATCGCAGGGCTGGGTCATGTCGCGAAACGCGGTGTGATCCGCCCAACCCGGCTGATCCATGTGCCCGCCCGTGACTGACAGGCCACGCCCACACGCCTTGATGCGCGGGCCAATGGTCTCGCCACGTTCGATCGAGGCTGCAAGATCAATGATCGTGCCGCCGGGCGCATGCATGTCGCGCAGCGCAGTAAAGCCCATGCGCAGCGTTGCATGGGCATAGGTCGCCGCGCGCAAGGCAACAGCGGCGTAAGACATCTCAATGAGTTCGGCGCGAAACGCCTTTTTGTGCGGGAGGCCTGAATAGGCAAGGTGCACATGCACGTCAGCAAGGCCCGGCATCAGGGTCGAGCCTTGGCCGGCTTCAATGATGTCAGCCCCTTGCGGTGCGCCAAGGTCGGCAGAGCGTCCAACAGCGATGATACGCTCGTTCTCGATCAAAACCGCGCCATGCTCGATTGGCTTTGCGCCGGAGCCATCAATCACCCGATCCGCGCGGATGAGCTTGCGCATCAGGACACCACCCCGTTCGCCAGATCCTGTGCCAGATCCCAGGCCTTGATGTAGCGGTCATTGATCCCGGAAGCGGTCTGCAGCGCGAGATGGACAAAGGCCGGCGCAATTTCGGCGGGATCTATCCAGATCTTACGCATCTCGGGCGCATAGGTCGTCTCGCTCATGGCGGTATGGACCGGATGGCCAGGCGTGATCGTATTCACCGACACGTTGTAGGGTTGCATTTCGATCGAGAGCGCGCGCGAAAACCCTTCAATCCCGAATTTCGACGCGCAATACGCGGTTTCGTCATTGCCGCCCTGAACGCCTGCTTTTGACGACACGTTGATGATGGCCCCTGACTTTCGCGCCTTCATTCCAGGGGCAACCGCGCGCGAGCACAGGAACGGCCCGCGCAGATTGATCGCAATCAATTGGTCCCATTCGGCAATTGATGTGTCTTCAATCGCCTTGAAGAAGATGATCGCAGCATTGTTGACGAGAACATCAATGCGACCCGCCTGCTGTTCGATGCGCCTGAAGGTGGCCTCGACAGCGCCATCGTCCTGAAGGTCGAGAGGCCAGGCCGTGACGGTGTGCCCGCTCGCGCGCGCACCCGCCGCGACGGCTTCAATCTCATCTGCAAACCGGTCAATGGCGTGAACCTGAGCGCCTTGCGCAGCATAGGCGTGCACAACCGCGCGCCCGATGCCTCGCGCGCCCCCTGTGACCACACACACCTTGCCTGCAAGCTTGCCGCTCACGTTGCGACGCGCCCCCCGTCAATGAGAAGCCCGATGCCGGTAATGAAGGCGGATTGCTCTGAGGCCAGAAACAACACTGTTTCCGCAATCTCGTTGCCTGTGCCCATGCGTCCCATGGGCGTGACCGCCATGGAGCGCTCAAGCCAGGCGTCCTGATCCAACGCCCGCTCGCGGTTTCGCACATTCATCCCTGTGTCGATGACGCCGGGGTTGATGGCGTTGACCCGGATGTTGCGCTTTGCGTACTCGATCGCGAGCACGCGGGTCAGCGACATCACAGCGCCTTTCGAGGCGGCATAGGCAATGTTTCCACCCACATTGGCAAAGGCCGACACGGACGAATTGTTGACGATCGTCCCGCCGCCTGCGCGCAAGAGCGCCGGGATTGCGTGCTTGCAGCCGTAGAACGTGCCGTTGAGATTGATGCCAATCACGCGGTTGAACAGGTCTGCGCTGACATCGACTGAGGGCGTTACCGGTTGCTCGATGCCGGCATTGTTGAAAATCGTGTCGAGCCGGCCAAAGCGGGTTTCGGCTGCGGCCACGAGCTGAGCGACATCTGCCTCGCGCGAGACATCACAGATCTGGAAATGGACGCGCCCCTCGCCTTCCGCCTCAAGAGCCTGGCCCGCAGCCGGGTCAACGTCGCCAACCACGACGTTCGCGCCCTCGCGCGCAAACAGCAGCGCAGTTGAACGACCCATGCCGTTGGCGCCACCTGTTACAATCGCAACCTTGCCCTGAAACCGCACTGGACCCCCACCGATCTGATGCAAGGCTAGCGAGTGTCTACTTGTATTACAATATGGTTCTCGTCATGATCTTTCATCGAACCAGAAAGAGCGACGCCGCATGGGGCCTGAAGCCGATCCTTTCCTTCTGTCTGTCACAGGGCTTGCAACGCATTTTCCGACAGAGGGCGGTGTGGTCCGCGCCGTTGACGATCTCAACCTGACCCTGAAGCGGGGCGAAACCGTCGCGATTGTCGGCGAAAGCGGGTCTGGAAAGTCAGTCACATGCCTGTCGATCCTTGGCCTCATCGATCCGCCCGGCCATGTCGCCTCCGGCAAGGCCCTGTTTCGCCGCAAGTCCGGTGATGTCGTTGATCTTTGCGCTTTGTCTGAGCGCGATCTGCGCGCCATTCGGGGCGATGAGATCGCAATGATCTTCCAGGAGCCGATGACAAGCCTGAACCCGCTCTACACGGTGGGCGATCAGATTGCCGAAGCCATCGAGGAGCATCGTCGCTTCAAGCGCCGGGAGGCCTGGCAGGAAGCGGTGAAACTCCTCACGCGTGTTGGCATTGCGGACGCCGAAGTGCGGGCCAATGATTATCCGCACCAGATGTCAGGTGGCATGCGCCAGCGCGTGATGATCGCGATTGCGCTCTCATGCCAGCCCTCGATCCTGGTCGCGGACGAACCGACCACCGCGCTTGATGTGACGATCCAGGCACAGATCCTGGACCTGTTGCGCACGCTCAAGGCTTCAGACGCCGGAATGAGCATCATCTTCGTGACCCACAATATGGGGGTCGTTGCCGAAATGGCTGACCAGGTCATGGTCATGTATGGCGGTCGGGTTGTGGAATCCGGCCCTGTCGACGACATTTTCCAGACACCTCGCCATCCCTATACGCGCGGACTTCTGGCTTCCATTGCGCATGCCGGTTCGCGCTCAAGGGGCGAGCGACAGCCGCTTGCCGCCATCCCTGGCAATGTACCCTCTCCGCTGGACCTGCCGCCGGGCTGCACCTTCGAGCCGCGTTGCGGCGATGCAAGGCCGGAGTGCAGGCTAGCGGTGCCGCCGCTTGAGACCATTTCCGCCGGTCGCCAGACCCGCTGCATCAGATGGCGGGAGCTTACATGAGCGCGCTCGTCGAAGTCATTGATCTTTCGAAACACTTTGGCGGCCAGAAGCGCCTGTTTCAAGCACCGCGCCCGGCCATCCGCGCGGTCGATGCGGTCTCATTTGCCATCAAGCCCGGAGAGGTTGTCGGACTTGTCGGTGAATCCGGATCGGGCAAGACAACGGTTGGGCGTACGTTGCTTCGGCTGACTGAGCCGACATCCGGAACCATCCGTTATGCCGGAACTGACATCACCCACATCTCAAAGTCCGATATGCGCGCGTATCGGCGCAAGATGCAGATCGTTTTCCAGGACCCTTACGCAAGCCTCAACCCACGACTGACAGTTGAGGACATCCTGGGCGAAGCCTTTGCGATCCATGGGCTTGGGACGGGTGCGGAACGGCGCAACAAGATCGTCGCGCTTTTGGAACGCGTTGGCCTCAACGCGGCCCAGGCCAGCCGCTACCCGCATGAATTCTCCGGAGGGCAGCGCCAGCGCATTGTGATTGCGCGCGCGCTTGCCGTTGAGCCTGAGTTTATCGTCGCCGATGAGCCCGTTTCAGCCCTCGACGTGTCAATCCAGGCACAGATCATCAATCTGATGGCGAGCCTGCAGCGCGATCTTGGCCTTGCGATGCTCTTCATCAGCCATGACCTGAGCGTGGTCGAGTACATCTGCGACCGGGTCATTGTGATGTATCTTGGCCGGGTCATGGAGGAAGGCCCGGTCGAGGAGATCTTTGCGCGCCCACAGCATCCCTATACGCGCGCGCTTCTCTCGGCAGCCCCCGTTCCAGATCCAAGGGCCAAGCGTCGCCCGGTCGTTCTCACGGGCGACATTCCAAGCCCTGCAAATCCGCCATCGGGCTGCGTTTTTCGCACCCGTTGCGGGTTTGCCCTGCCCGCTTGCGCTGAAGCCCGTCCGCCGCTTCGGGCTTTGGACAACGCCCACCGCGTCGCATGTATCCGGACGGATTTGCCATGATGATCAAGGCTGATGCGCTGGCGCATGGCCCCTGTCACAGACCTTGAGGAGGCCCATGCATGACCAAGCCAGACATCATTGATCCCGCAGGCGTCGCTCCCGCGACAAGCTACTCCCACGTCGCTCGCGCAGGTGATTTCATCTATGTCGCGGGACAGATTGCCAAGGACGAACACGGTCAATGGGTTGGCCTTGGCGATGCCGGGGCGCAGGCAAGGGCTGTGTATCGCAACATCGAGCTTTGCCTGAAGTCAGCCGGGGCAACGCGGACCGATGTCGTGAAGATCAATACGATCCTGGTCAATCGGGCAGATCGCGACGCCGTGACAGCGGAACGTCTGGCCTATTTCGGCTCCCACCGTCCGCCCCATACCGGGATCATAGCGTCGCTTGGATCCCCGGAAGTCCTGATCGAGGTCGAGGTCGTGGCCTATGCGCCGCTTGGACCACGCTGATGGCTGTGGCCTTCTACAATCACGCGCTGATCTATCAGCGGCGTAAGGCTGATATCGATGGCGCGATCATGCGCGTCCTGTCCTCGGGGCGTCCGGACTGGGGACCAGAGGTTCCGGCGTTTGAAGCGGAGTTTGGCGCATCCCTTGGTGCTGCACATGTCGTGACCGTCAATTCAGGGACCGCAGCGCTGAAGATTGCCCTGCTCGCACTTGGCATTGGCAGGGGCGATGAAGTCATTACGGTCCCGAACACGGACATCGGGACCGTCTCGGCCATTCACCACACCGGCGCGACATCTGTTTTCGTCGACGTTGACCCCGAGACGCTCACGATCAACGTCGAACAGGTTCGCGCGGCGATCAGCCCGCGAACACGCGCCATCCTGCCGGTCGACCTTTATGGCCAACCTGCAAAGCTCGTGGAGTTGATGGACCTTGCCCGCGCAAAAGGTCTTCATGTCGTCGAAGACGCCTGCCTTGCCCTTGGCGCCCGCATCGGTGAGCGGATGATCGGCACATTGTCTGATGTCACGTGCTTCAGCTTTGCACCAACAAAGCACCTGGGGTCGCTTGGCTCGGGCGGGGCTTGCGTGACCTCCAATGCTGAACTTGCCGGTCGAATGCGCAAGCTCTCGGCCTACGGGCAGGACCGGGCGCGGCACGTGTTGATTGGCGGCTCGCCGCCGCCGCTCCATCATGAAACCGAGGGCTTGAATGAGCGCATGGACGAGATCCAGGCAGCCATCCTCAGGGTGAAACTCAGCGATGTGGCCGAAAGCGTCGCAACGCGCATACGCCAGGCCGACATCTACCAGAAGCACCTGTCTGCCAAGGTCGAAGTACCGCTGGCAGCGAGTGGAACGCTGCATGCCTTTCGAAACTATGTGGTTCACATGGACAACCGCGACGCGGTCCGCGCCGGGATGACAGCCCGCGGGCTCGCAACAGCGCTGTCCTATGCGCCGCCTCTTCATCTCCAGCCCGTCTATGACTTCAAGGGTCATCGCGAAGGCGCGTTTCCGGTCAGCGAACGCTCTGGCCAGCGCCTGCTTGGGCTTCCAATCGGGCCGCACCTGTCAGATGCACAGATTCTAGAGGTTGCAGACGGGCTTCTGGCGTCGATTGAAGACGCCTCGGTGGCCTGAAGCCTCCAGAAAACCCTGCAGCACGACCGAAGCTGGCATAGGAGAAGCTCTGGTTCAGGGCACATCAAAACGTGCGCGTTCTCTTGCGAGCCTAGCCTCGCGCATGGTCGTATAGAGCGCACTGAAGGTAACAAGACCACCGCCGACAAGCGTCAAAGCGTCAATCGTTTCGTTGAACACCACGTACCCAATTCCCGCAGCGATGACGATGCGAAGATAAAAGATGGGCGTAACCGAAGACACATCCGCGAGCCTGTAGGCTGTGATCGAGGCGAACTGGCCAACGGTCCCCGTCACCACAATGAGCACCATCAGCCCGAGACCTGCCAAGGTCGGCGGCGTGTAGGTCAACATCATGATCGGGATTGAACATACGAGCATCGTGATGCCGATCCAGCCCATGATGGTTGATGTGGGTTCGGTTTTTGTAAGCCCCTTGGTCGCGACATTGATGGCCGCAGCGTTCATCGCAATGTAGAGCGCAGCCAGCAAGGGAAGCTCAAGGGGAATGCTTCCCGGCCGCGCGACGATCACGACACCAGCAAAACCCAGAAGGGTTGCGCTCCAGCGCCGCCATCCCACAACCTCACGCAAGAACACCTGCGCGGCGAGCGTCGTGAACAACACGCCGGTGAAAAGGATCACTGTTGCAACCGCGAGCGGCAATGATGCGAACGCATAGAAATAGGCAACCATCCCCGTGACCGTCAGAAAGCCGCGCCAGATGTGCATGCGCGGGCGGTCAGTCCTGAAGGACTCGAGCGGCGAAAGCCTGAAGACCAAGGCAATGAAGATAAACTGCACGAAGCCGCGCATGACACCGATCGTGCCAAGGTCAATGCCCGGGCCGATGGCCTTTGCTAGTGCCGCTTCAATGGAAAAGCATGCGACCGCAAACAATGCAAAGCCCGTCGCCCCGGGTCGAACCCGAAGGAAGGTGACGGGCTTCATTGACCCTCACGCGCCACGAAGCCTCTTGGCGCGCGCCACAAGGAGAAGGTGATCCTCCAGCGCCTGCCGATACGCGCTCTCAGTCAGCGGCTTCTGGATGGCCTTGAGAATGAAGTCGCGAAACGCGCGATGCTGATCAGCAACGGCCGACAGATCATTGTCGCGGTAGGCCTCGAGACTGAAGATGATCAGGACGTGGCGGGCAATGGCCTCCCACAGCGTCGACGACACCAGATTGCCGGACGCGCGGCAGATGGTTCGGTGGAAGGCGACATCGGCGCGCAGTGAGGCGCTGCGATCGCCAGCGCGGGCAGCCATTTCCATTTGCGAAATCGCGACATCAAGCTCTGCTGGATTGGCATTGCCAAGCCGCCATTCCTCAACCGCATCGCGCAGGAGGAAGGTTTCAAGCATCAGGCGGACTTCAAAAACCTTGTCGATTGTCTCAGGTCCAAACTGCGCGACCCGAAATCCGCGATGCCCACCACCCGACAGGATACCCTGGGCATGAAGCACCTTCAGCGCTTCGCGGATCGGCACCCGGCTGACGCTGAACCGGTCTGCCAGCGCAGTTTCGACAACACGCTCACCTGGCTTCAGATGGCGCGTGGCAATGGCTTCAGCGACAGAGTCTGCAATCGACTCGGCCAACGAGATGCGCTTTGGTTGCGGAAATGCGTCGAAGAGAACCTCGACATTGGGCATTGGTACGGCCATACGCATTTCCCTTCGTCCGGACTGTGCGTCCTGCGCCTGCTGACCAGACGCGCACTGAAATTAAGCACCTGCCGCCTATTAGCTGAGCACCTATTAGTTGCGCGCTGTCTAATTGAATACAAACAGCGAGTCTATGCCACGAATTGGCTGTTGCGGTTCCATTTACTGTCGCATTTGACAGGTTTGCTGCAATTTGCGCTCACAAAAGCGCCTTGCGCACCATTTCAACCCCATAGTCGCGTTCTGCTGCGGCCCGGCTGACCTTGCCTTCGCGCAGATCGGCCCTCAGCAAGTCGAGCGGTCGCTCTTGGGGATCTCCCCATCCGCCTGCCCCAAGCGTTTCGACCCGGATGGTTTCGCCGGCCTGAAGCGTCAAGCCCGAGGCCTTGGAGTGCAGGACCTCTTCGCGCGCCGTTCCAGGATTGCGGGTAATGCGCGTTGTGTTTGACGCCTTGCCGCCAAAGACACCCGGTGCAGGGATGATGTGCGCGTCGGACCGCGCCGAGAACGTTGTGTTGTCAGCCAGAACGCGGATCTGCCGCGCCATGCCCATTCCACCGCGATGGCGACCGGCGCCGCCAGAATCCTCGACAAAACAGTATTCATCGAGCAACAGCGGATACTCGAGCTCCATCGCTTCGACAGGAAGGTTGGTTGAGTTCACGGTGTGGACATGGACCGCGTCCATGCCGTCACGGTCACAGAACGCGCCTGCCCCGCCACCCATGCTTTCGGGGTAGACATAGGTTGTCTTGCGTCTGGGATGATAGCCCGAAACCGATGTGGCAGAGGTGGAGTCGTTGCAGCTCGCCATGACCCGGTCGCGTGGAAGCGCTTGATAAAGCGCGCCAAACACAGCGCCGCACAACCGGTTTGATGTCACCGCACGGGCTGCAACGGCTGCGGGCGGGCGCGGGTTCACAATGGTGCCGGGTGGCGCAGTGATGCGAATGGGATCGATGATGCCCTGGTTCGGCATAAGGCCAGGATCGAGCACCGCCTTCACGCAATAATACACCGATGCCTTGATGGCTGAATCCGGCAGGTTGATCGCGCCGCGGGCCTCCGGACCGGAGCCGGCAAAGTCGAGTTCCAGGGTTTCACCAGCAATCCTGACCGTGCAGACAATCGGGACCGGCGGGCCCGGAAAACCATCATCATCCATCGCCCGCTCGAAGCGATACTCGCCATCCGGCAGCGCTGCGATCCGGTTCTTGAGGCGGCGGCGGGTATAGGTCAGGATGTCTTCAATGGCCTGCGACACCGCAGGCCAGCCCATGCGATCAACGAGCGCCGTGAGCATGGCGCCACCGCGCAGATTGGTTCCGACCTGTGTTCTCAGATCAAGCAGTCGCTCTTCGGGATCGCGTGTGTTTGAGGCAATGAGTTCGAGGAGATCCTCGTCAATCTCGCCAGCCCGCGCGATCCGGATGACCGGCAGCCTGATACCCTCCTCAAAGATCGAGCGTGATGAACCCGACGTTGAACCGGGCGTCTTGCCACCAACATCGGCGTGATGGGCAATGTTTCCGGCAAAGAAGCGCACAACGCCATC
>JAIYEB010000349.1 GCA_027487195.1 Hyphomicrobiales bacterium
CAGCCCAACGGTGAGCCTTGAAAACGAAATGGCTGGCCTTCTTGGCAACCTCCGCACGCCACCCAAGACGCCCCCCAATAGCTGAGACCGCGAAATGACACCGCGCATGCGCAAAGTGCTTTTGCTGGGGGCTGCGGCATTACTGCCGCCGCTTATCGTCATGCTCGCTGCGCCGGTGGCCGCACAGTCGATCTCGATTGATATTGGCCAGGGTCAAGGTGTTGCGGAACGCGCAATTCAGCTGATTGCGCTTGTGACGATCCTGTCGCTTGCCCCTTCGATCCTCATCATGGTGACGTGTTTCACACGCATCATCGTCGTCCTGTCATTACTTCGAACCGCCATTGGTGCGGGTACAGCGCCACCCAACAACGTCATGGTCGCGCTCGCGCTGTTTCTGACGGTCTTCATCATGGCCCCGACCTTCACCGAGGCCTACGATATGGGTGTACGCCCGTTGATGCAGGGATCGATCACGCCTGAGCAGGCCTTTGAACGAGGGTCCAAGCCGTTTCATGCCTTCATGCTGAAACATGCCCGCGAACAGGATGTGCGCCTGTTCCTTGATCTGGCGCGCGAGGCCAGGCCCGAACGCCCCGAGGATCTGTCGCTTCGTGTTCTGGTCCCGGCATTCATGATTTCCGAGTTGAAACGCGCCTTCGAAATCGGGTTTCTTCTGTATCTGCCGTTCCTTGTCATCGATCTGGTCGTTGCATCGGTGCTCATGGCCATGGGCATGATGATGCTGCCGCCGGTTGCGGTATCACTGCCGTTCAAACTGATCTTTTTCGTTCTGGTCGATGGCTGGAATCTGATCGCAGGATCGTTGGTCCAAAGCTACGGACCTGGATAGCGGCCAGGCCTATCCGCTGGTTTGAGCGGTGCCTTGCGCCCGTTGCGCACCAAACCGCTCGCGATAATCGCGCAGGAAGTTCTGCAGCGTATCGACAGTGATCACTTCCCGCATAAGGTTGCGATACTCAACCCCTTGCCCGCCTGTCGGGCTGGTCAGCACGTTGAACGCGTGGCTTTCGGGCGTATCGGCCATGCGCGAGGCAAACGACGCGCGCAACCGGTCGAGCCCACGCTGATCATTTGCGAGCGCAAAGGCGACCGCGGCACGCAAGACATCGGTGCGGGCCGGCGTTGACAGCACACCCGAAGCCCCTGCACGCAGCGACAGTGTTTCAAGTGCCCCGGCTGCCAGTGCCCATGAGCGACCTTCCCAAAGAAGATCAGCCTTGAGACGGCGCGTTGCCTCGCTTTCATCATCACCCAATAGCTCAATGCCGATATCCGGACGGCCAAGGGCTGCGAGCGAACGGGCCTCGATCAGCCGCCGCCGGCGCTCGATCTCATTGGGAAGGCGTGCGATCTGTGTCCTGCGGATCGCTGCCAGCGCCTTTTCAGGATCGCGGTTCAGGAGGTGGATAAAGCCGAGCTGGGCCGCCACATCCGCACGCTGCGCGCCTTCGAGGCGATTATCGACCTGGTGTGCCAGAAGCTCGATGGCCTGCTCCAGCAGGTCGACCGCGAGCAGCCGGTCGGACAGCGCACGGATCATCTCGTCGCCGCGGCGCCCGGACGGAAGCAGCTCGCGGAAGTCGTAGAACAACGCGAGCGCCTCTACAGGTGGCAGTTCATCCGCGCCACCTTCAGCGAAAAGTTCAATGTAGCGATCACGGGCCAGATCCTGGGTCTGTCGAGCGGTCTGGCTCTCTGCGTTGGCGGTCATCGCGCGACGCGCCACGGTGAAGCCGGCTCTATCCTTGTTCTGGCGGAAATAGAGAGTTGCCAGACGCAGATAGATCTCGGTTTCAAGGCTATCGCCACGCCAGTCGAAGCTCAATGATTCGAGCAAGCCCGCAGCAACTTCTGGCGTGATGCGCTGAAGGGCCAGCTGAAGATTTACACGGCGCGCTTTTGCGGTTGCCGAGATTTCAGGGCCCCCATCGACCTCGACGGACTGAAAGCCCGAAATCGCTTCTTCGCTTCGCCCTTGCAACTCGGCAATACGCGCCGCCAGGAAAGCCATCCGTGCGCGATGCTCCTGCCCCGTGTCGAGCGTGCGAAGTTCCTCGACGAGACTTTGCGCAGTGCCAATGTCGTTTGCCTCAAGCACGGACACCGCAAGCGCGTTCAGAACGCGGGCCTGAAAGCTTCGTGGGTAGTATCCAAGAACGTCCCGGGCACGATCGAGATGGCGCCGTGCCTGCACGAATGATCCCGTGCGTTCAGCGATCAGGCCGCGCCAAAGCGAAATGTCGGGCAGGTCATTGAACTCCGGGAGTGACAGATCGCGGCTCGCCAACTCAAAGCGACCTGCAAGAACACTCGCAGCGCCTCGCAAAAACCGGAAGATCGGGTCGCCTTCAAATGTTGGTTCTTCCTGACGCACAACGAACAGCACGATCGAGGCTTCTGCGCCAAGCCCATGGGCGAGATAAAACCGCGTCAGATCAAGGCGTGCAGCGCGCCGTGCAGCGCCCTCGCTGGATGAGGCGCGCGACACAAGCGCATCACGGATTTGGATGAAGCGATCAGGCGCGCCGAATTTCCAACCCTCGAAATCGAGAAAACCCGTGCGTGCAACCGCGGCATGACCAGGCCCCAGGGCTGCAGCGCGCTGCGCGCCCGAGAAGGACAGCTGCAACCCGGCATCGCGCTCAATGATAACCCCCAGATCGGACGTCGTAGCCCGGAGATCGTCTCCAAACGCACGAAGAGCGAGCCCCTGAGCGCTGCCGAGGACCGTGAAATCGACATAGGTCTGTTGGCGCAGCATGGCCGCAATGGGAGGCAGAGATGTCGCAACAATCAGCTCATCACCGACAATCGGATCAAGGATACGATGCAGTTCGGCGACATTGGTCAGGTCGATCGTAACCGAGGTTCGACCATCTGCCAGCGAGCGCGGTATGACCTGAAGGCCGCGGGGTGGTGCTGCGATGGTGTCGCCGACGCTGATGACCCAGCCAGTTCCATCAACCTGCGCTGATGCCAGAAACGGCCCTTCGACCTCAGCGCGAACGATGCTGTAGCCCTGACTTTGGGTGGTCGCCACATTGCGAAAGCGCCGGGGGAAATCGCGTTGCAGAGCCGAGCCATCCAATCGCCGATTGCTGGAGAAGATCATCCAGAGGGATTGTCCGCGCTGGAAGACAGCGGCAGGCGTCTCGGCCTCAAACCCAAACGAAATGGCAATCGACCCGTTGTCTTCGCGGGCTTCGACCAAGAGCACGGCCGGATTCGTGTCGCCTGCGCGCGCCACCGTTCCTGTCACGATATCGTCGTCGGAAACGGCAGAAGCCGACGCTGCGGTTTGCGTCGGCATCAAGTGAGCTGGAACAAGCAGGGCTGCGTAGCTGCGCGCAAGATCCGGCGGTCGGTCAGGAGGCAACGGCAAAACCCTGTCCACCCGACGTTGCGGTGCGGCCTGCTGGGGCACTGGCGGCGCTGGAGCCACGGCTTCTGGCCGTGGAGCGCCACGCATCAGCGTCGACTGGCCCGGAGATGGACCTTCGCCACGGCGGATGACCCCATCTGACCGGAATTCCGTCGCCGCACGTTCCGGCCCCATAATGTCGACAACGAAGGCGTTGGCGTCCTCAAAGCTGCGCACGTCGCGCACAGCATCGACATCCAGGACGACGATCAGCCTGTCATCGCCGTCTTCGGTGCGAATGCCATCCAGAAAGCGCGGCAAGCGTGCGCGGATCGGGCCAAGCTCGACGACGCCGACCCGTTCGAACGAAATGCGCACTTCGCGCGGACCGCGGGAAACGGTTGCGACAACACGCTCAGACGAGCGAAACTCTAGACGCGTGAAGGTTGGCGCCTCACCGACGGTCAGGTCTATCGGGCCTCTGACGGCGCGCCGGCGCTGCCTTGCCTCTTCCTCGCGGCGCAAGCGTTCGGCTTCCTCGGCCCGGCGCTGCATCTCTGCAACAACCTCTGCCGGCAACGCAGGCGCGCTACCAACCCAAGGTTCCGGCAAAAGGTCCACGAACAGCTGATTGCCGGCTTCCGCCGAGTTGATTCTCACCTTCCGCGACAGAGCGATACGAATGGCGGTTCCGTCGGAGTCCCGCCGCGCGCTCGAAACATAGTTTCTGAGCTCGCGCATCAATGCATCGACAGAGATGTCGATGGTGCGCTCGAAGCGAATGACAAGCACGCCATTCTGCGCACTCATCTGATGCCTGGGGCGCTGTTCAAACGAGAACACGAGGCGTGCGAAGCGGCCATCATCGCGCACATCGACGCGCCCTGCCTCAACCGCCTGCGAATTCGTGATGGTCTGCGCCGCAGCCAAGCCTGCGGCGAACGCTGGCGCAACCAGCGCCAGACACAGGGCAAGCAGTTTGGAAAGAAGCGGACGGCGGACCATGAACGAACCCTAGACGGGCTCGGTTAACGTCCGCTTGACGCCCCAGGACGCGGCTGGGCCGCAGCAGGCTCTATGCGGGGAAGCTCGCGTGTTGAGCCATTGGTCTGCGGCAAGCTTGAACCGCTGGGCTGCCCAAGGCTGCGACGCGCCAATTCTGTTGTCAGGCGCTTTGCCGGATCCGGCTGCATTTCCGCGAGGATATCGGCAACCTTGGCTGGCCGCATGCGCGTGACGACCTCAAGCAGAATATCCATATCGAGACGGTCAAAGATCCGCCCGGCATCCCTTGGCTTCATGGACTCATACATGACCACAAGCCCGCGCATCTGCTGGTTGCGCTGCTCATCGACCTGAGTGTTGGCGGTTGCCGCGCGCTGCTCAAGCCTGCGAAGCTCCTCAACCCGCTGCTCAAGGCGCGCTTCCGTGGCACGGAGCAGGTTCTCGCGCATATCGAGTTCGCGATCACGCTCATCAAGCTGGCGACGACGATCACCGAGCCGTTCATTGAGTTGATCTGCCGACGTCCGCGCCTCCGGAACACTGATCACCGGGGCTGCATTGCGATTTGCAGGCGCGCCAGCAGCAGGAGCTGCAGGCGGCGCGGCAGGCGCTGGAGTGGACGCAAGGGCTGGCGACGTCCACTGAACGTTGTCGAGCCTGAGCGCGAGAAGATCGACAATCTTGAGCCCCAGGACTGCTGAGGTCGCGAAGATCACGATTGGCAGCAGCCGAAGCTCCATGATCCTACCTCACCGTTGTCGAGAAGGCCGAACGGGCAGCGAATGACGCGCCTGTTGGTCGCATGGATGGATGGCTTGGTGCCTGGGTCGGACGGGCAGCAGGCGGCGGAGGCGCTGCCGGCTGCGGCTGCAGCAAGGGACGCACAGCCTCGCTCAAGGTCTGGGGCCGGCGCGGAGCAGTCAGGCGATCCATCGGGTCGACAAGCTTCTGCAGTGACTGTCTCGATTGGTCAGCCTTTGCAAGGGTCTCGCCAAGATCGCGTTCGGCATTCTGGATGGTCTGCTTCAACTCGCTGGTGGCGCGATGGGCAAGCTCGGTCGCAGCCACAAGCTCTGCAATGGTGCCGCGCAGACTGGCATCATCAGCCCGCAGGCGCTTCAGGCGGTTGTTGAGCACGGCGCAGTAGCCGATCGTCAAAGCCAGCAATGCAGCAACAAGCAACTCGACGGCGACAGCGACAAAAGAACCGCTCATGGCACTGGTCTCCGCATCTCTCCGGCTTTTTCGAAAGCCTGCAATGTCATCTTGGGGCGTCGGAATGGCTTGGCTATTCGTACAGCAATGGCATCAGCAACCTTGCCCATGCGGGCTTCGGTCAGAATCGTATCGCCGATCTTCAGAATGATCGGGTCGTCTGGATCCGCGTCAAGCATCAGCGTGTCGCCGATCTTCAGTTCACGCAGCTTTCCAAGCGGCATGCGCTTTTCATGCAGCACCGCCGTAACTTCGATTTCGGAGTTCCAGACTTCGGTCGCGAGATGGCTTTCCCAGATCGCATCGCGGCCAAACTTCTCACCCATGAAGTTCTGCAAAAGCAGATCTCGAATGGGCTCAATCGTCGCGTAGGGCAGAACGATCTCGACCGTCCCGCCACGATCTTCCATATCGATGCGCAACTGCACGATAATGGCTGCGTTGGCCGGGCGCGAGATGGCAGCAAAACGGGGATTGGTTTCAAGCCGCTCAAGCGGCATGCGGATCGGCGCGAGCGGAGCAAAGGCCGTCTCCATGTCGAGCAGAATGATCTCGATCATGCGGCGCACGAGAGCGGTTTCGATGGTCGTGTAGGGGCGCCCCTCGACACGGATCGGCTGGGTGCCGCGACGGCCACCAAGAAGCACATCGATCACGGAGTAGATCAGGTTCGATTCGACCGTCACAACGCCGAAATTGTCCCACTCCTCGGCCTTGAACACGGCAAGGATGGCCGGCAGCGGAATGGAATTCAGATAGTCGCCGAACCGCACCGACTTCAAACCATCGAACGAGACTTCAACGTTGTCGGACGTGAAGTTGCGCAGCGATGTCGTCATGACGCGCACCAGGCGGTCGAAGACGATCTCGAGCATCGGAAGACGCTCGTAGGACACCAGCGCCGAGTTGATGATTGCGCGAATGCCTTTTGAATCGCCGACGCCCGCGTCCTCAAGGTTGAAGCCGAGCAGACTGTCGATTTCATCCTGATTGAGGACCCGCTCAACCGAGCCAAGCGAAGCGGTCTGCTCCGGCGTCGACGTGTTGGTGTCGACCATCGCAGCCCACTGCGCTGCAATATCGTCCTGGCCAGCATCGTCGTTAAGCTCAAGACCCCATTCGGCGGCCAGAGCGTCCTGATCTACATCGTCATCAGGTGCGGCCATTATTGCACCAGCAATTCGCGAAACAGCACCGCTTCGACGCGGGCCGGCTGAACAACGAGATTGACGCGACGCCCGAGTTCCTCCCGCAGGCGATGGACGCCCGCAGAGCCTTCAAGATCAGACGTCCTGAGTTCGCGGAGGAAGGTCTGAAGCGTATCCTGCACCCGTGGCATGACGGGTTGAATGGAAGCCGCAACCGTAGCGTCCGTCAGTTCCAGCGCCATGCGGATACGAAGATAGGAAGGACGCGCACCAGTGGCAGACGCATTGGCGCCAGCCGAGAGATTGACGGTCATCTCGGGGATATCAAGAAAATGTGGCAGACGGCGGACAGGCGGCGCCTGCGCTGCGGCTTCGACGCTTGCCGGCGCGGCTTCCTCAATCTTCTTTGGTGAGAACACCCCAAAGAACCAAAGCCCGCCACCGATAAGGAGAAGAAGACCGGCAGCACCGCCACCGGCCATCATGATCAGCTTCTTCGAAAAACGAGGTGCTGCCGCCTTGGCATCGCCATCAGCGGGGGCAGCATCAGTCTTGGATTTCGGCTTCTTGGCCATGATCTCGCAGGTCGCGGAGGGTGAGAAGAATCCGCAAGCCCTAGTGATCGTCCGGATTAGTTAACGACTGGTTACCAAGGGTCTTTTCGGTCGGCAGATTTTGCCGGGCAGTTGTGTTCGCGGCAATAAGCGCACATCGCATCAAAGCACTTAAGTTATTGATTTATATAATTTTCCATTGTGGCACAGGCCTTGCGACAGACATGGCACGACGATCAGCCTCCTGGAGGGCGCCATGGAAAATGCACTGTTGGTTGGACTTTCACGCCAGATGACGCTTCGCCGCGAGCTCGACGTCGTGGCCAACAACATTGCAAACGTGAACACCTCCGGGTTTCGCGCTGACAGGTTGTTGTTTCGCGAACACATGATGCCGGTGGCTCGCGCGGATGCTTTTGAGCATCCAGACCGCACCGTCCGCTTCGTGATTGATCCGGCAACCCATGTCGACCATCGCGCAGGTCGCTTCGATCTGACCAGCAACGACTTCGACGTCGCCATTCAGGGCGAGGGCATGTTCGTGGTGGAAACGCCCCGCGGACAGCGCTTCACCCGCAACGGCGCATTCCAGCGCAATGCTGAAGGCGAGATCGTGACGGCGCAGGGCTACAAGCTTCTGTCTGATGGCGGCCCGATCCGCCTCAATCCCAATGAGGTCCGCTTTGCGGTTGGTGCCGACGGGACCGTCTCCACGGAGAACGGAACACGCGGACGCATTCGCGTCGTGCGGTTTGAGGATGAGCGGGTCCTTCGCAAGGATGGCGAGCAGACCTTCATGACCAATGCCCAGCCTCAGCCGGTTGCAACGCCGCGCCTGGTGCAGGGTGCCGTTGAGCGCTCGAACGTCGAGCCGGTTTTCGAAATGACCCGGATGATCGAGCTGACCCGCGCATTTGCAAGCATCTCATCGATCATCGAGCGGACGCAGGATCTGCGTCGCACCGCGATCGAGCGCCTTGCAGCCACCAACTGATTGAACAAGCAGACGGAGACAGACAATGCAGGCATTGCGCACCGCCGCTACCGGCATGATGGCCCAGGAACAGAACGTTCAGGTCATCTCGAACAACGTCGCCAACCTTCGTACCGTTGGCTACAAGCGCCAGCGCGCCGAGTTTCAGGATCTCCTGTACTCGAACCTGCGCCGCATGGGCACAGCGACCTCCGAGCAGGGCACGATGGTTCCTGCCGGCATCCAGATCGGTTCTGGCGTTCGTCTTGCTGCGACGCCGCGCGTCTTCAGCCAGGGCGCGGTTGTTGCAACAGAAAAGCAGTTCGATCTCGCCATTCGTGGCGAGGGCTTCTTTCGCCTCCAGATGCCCGATGGCCGCACAGCCTACACGCGGGACGGAACCTTCAACCTCGATGCGAACGGTCAGCTCGTCACCAAGGACGGCTACACCGTCGATCAGGGCATCACCATTCCTCAGAACGCGCGCTCGGTGACGATCAGCGGCAACGGCCAGGTTCAGGTCACGGTCGATAACCAGACCACCGTCCAGACGGTTGGCCAGCTTCAGCTCGCCCGCTTCGTCAACCGCGCTGGCCTTGAGTCCATTGGCGACAACTTGTTCGTCGAGACGCCGGCATCCGGCCAGGCGCAGGTCTCGAACGCCGGCGTCGAAGGCGCTGGCACGTTCCTGCAAGGCTACGCTGAAGACGCCAACGTCAATGCCGTGACCGAGATCGCCGACCTGATCTCCGCTCAGCGCGCCTACGAGATGAACGCCCGGGTGATCCGGTCGGCAGACGAAATGATGTCGAACAACGCGCTGACACGCTGATCATTCATAGGACACAGCCATTATGATCCGTTTCGCTTCTCTCCTTCTCACCTGCCTCACCGCAGCCCCCGCTCTTGCGCAAGCCCCCGCCACGCGCGCTGCAGCCGTTGCCCCCGCCATCGAGGTCGCGATCCTGCGATCCGCCGTCGAGGTGACCGGCGAGATCGTCACAATCGGCGATCTCATTGAAAATGCAGGCGCCATGGGCGCAACGCCGGTGTTTCGCGCTCCCGAAGTCGGCCAGCACGGTACGATCCAGGCCTGGCGCGTTCTTGAAGCCCTCCGCCCGACAGGCATTGCGCGCCTTGAAACACGCGGTGTCGCCGAGGTTCGGGTCGAGCGCCGCGGACGATTGGTCTCGCAGATCGAAATGGCCGACGCCATCGCCAGCGAGTTGATGCGCCGCGCCGGCACAAACGACCGCTCACGCGTCAACGTGACCATCGATACCACGGTCACTCAGATCCTGGTCGAGGCTTCCGCCTCAGCGCAGCTCGCTGTCGAACGCCTGGTTCAGGACCCGGCAACCGGCCGCTTTGAAGCACAGATTTTCCTGCCCGACAGCCCCGCCAGCCGGACCCGCCCGACACGCGTGACCGGTAGCGCAGTGGAGTTCACCGATGTCGTGCGCCTGCGTCGCCCGGTGGCGCGCGGCGTCGTCATCAACGAGAGCGACGTCACGATTGACCGCACAACACGCAACCGGATTGGTGGCGAGCAGGCCCTGATGGCGAGTGAGGTTGTCGGTCTTGCTGCCCGCCGCCCCCTGCAGGAAGGCACTGTGCTGCGTTTGTCTGACCTCGAGCGTGCCCGGATTGTCAGCCGCAATGACGCCGTGACCATCACATTCGATGTGCCTGGCATTACGGTCACTGCCCGCGGCAGGGCCATGGCCGATGGCGCCATTGGCGATGTCATTGATGTGCAGAACGTCCAGTCCCGCCGCACCATCCAGGCAACCATCGTTTCGGCAGGCCGCGTTGCGGTGCGCCAGCTCACCCCTCCCCCGCGTCGTGTCGCTGAAGCGCCGGCGCTTACCAATGCCCCCGCCGAAGCGCGCTGAGGACTTGACCATGACCTTGAAGACTTTTGCTGTCCTGACGCTCGCCGTCCCTCTTCTTGCTGGCTGCGCCGCGCTCGACCGCCTGCAGAACGTTGGCCAGCCTCCGGCGCTGACCGCAATCCAGAACCCGCAGACCCAGGCTGGATATCGCCCGGTTCAAATGCCGATGCCCCCGCCCCAGCCCGGCGCTGCCAGCGCCAACTCGCTGTGGCGGTCCGGATCCCGCGCCTTCTTCAAGGACCAGCGCGCGGTTCGCATCGGTGATATTCTGACAGTCCGGGTGCGCGTCACGGATCGCGCCCAGTTCCAGAACCAGACAACCCGCTCGCGCGCTGCTGGCGAGCAAGCTGGCGTCGATGCCGCCTTTGGCTTGCAGAATCTGATCCGCCGTATCCCTGAGGGACCCAACAATCCGCTCGGCGCGCTTGCGCCCATCGACCCTTCAAACCTCGTGTCGACCAACTCCAATTCGACGCTGACCGGATCGGGACAAACCAATCGTCAGGAACAGATTTCAACGAACGTGGCCGCCGTCGTCATGCAGGTCCTGCCGAACGGCAACCTTGTGATCGAAGGTCGGCAAGAGGTGCGGGTTAACTTCGAAATGCGTGAGCTGATTGTGGCCGGCATTGTTCGTCCGGAAGACATCGAAGCTGGCAACGAAATCGATTCAACCCGCATTGCCGAAGCCCGCATTGCCTACGGTGGACGTGGTCAGTTGACCGACGTGCAGCAACCGCGCCTTGGCCAGCAGATCATGGACATCATCCTGCCGTTCTAGCCCCGGAACGGCGCAGGCTCTCGCTTGCAAGGCCGAGAAGCGAACGAAAAAGGCGCGCCCGACATGTCGAGCGCGCCTTTGTTGTGTTTGATGCTCTGCTCGGACTGACCGAGGGATGCAGAGGATTCATCGAGGGAGCACTCGCGGCGCAAAAAAGAGGTTGCCGCCTAGGCTTGAGGCGAGATTACTACTGCCCGCTTCAGGTGGGAGATGCATGTGCTGCTGCGATTTCACACGGTCGACGTTTTCACTCGATTTCGTTTTGGAGGTAATCCGCTCGCAGTAGTGCTCGATGCAGATGACCTGACGACAGAGCAAATGCAGAAGATTGCCCGGGAGTTCAATTATTCCGAAAGCAGCTTTGTCCTGCGGCCATCCGATCCAAGCCATACGGCCCATGTCAGGATATTCACTCCCACCGTCGAAGTACCCTTCGCCGGACACCCGAATGTCGGTACCGCGTTCGTTTTGGCGAGTGCCGGCATAGGCAAACAGGCCGACGAGTTCATCTTTGAAGAGACAGCCGGGTTGGTGCGGGCGCGCGTGCTGCGCGATGGGAATCGCATCGACCAGATCCGACTGGCCGCGCCCCAACGGCTGCGGATCGGACGCGCTTTTGATGCAGCAACGATTGCTGAGTGCCTGTCCCTCACTACCGCGGATATCGTCTGCGAACGGCATCCGCCTCGCGTCGCATCCGTTGGATTGCCATTCATCATCGTGGAGATCGCGGACCGGCGGGCACTCGCGCGCGCCAAGGCAAACATTCCTCGGTTTCATGAAATCCTGCCCAGCGACGGGGTGGATGCGATTTATCTGTATTGCCGGGAGCTCGACGAACGAGATGGTACCGTCGACTTCACCGCGCGGATGTTCGCGCCTTTCGATAACGTGCCTGAAGACCCGGCGACCGGCAGCGCAGCAGCGGCAGCGTGCGCCTTGATGGTTTCTCTCGAAGGCCAGAGATCCCAAAGGTTCGAGATTGCCCAAGGCATCGACATGGGCAGACCGAGCCTGATCTCAATTGAAGTGACGCCTGAAGCCGTGCTTATCGGAGGTGCCTGCATCCCTGTGATGTCAGGCGAACTTGAGGTTTGAGCCGGGACGCAGCATTCCATCAAGAGACGATTGAAAGCTGCTCAAACTAGCGATTGTACGCTTTTTCCGGCGACACTTGCCTTTGGGGACTAGCGCAGCATCAACTCGACGTTCCAGTCCGTTCCGATGCGGAAAAACCGACCACGCAGTTCGCCGCCAGGGATACGGGACCCATCAAGCACCAGGGCAAAATCGCAGACAAATCCCGGGTTGGGGCGCGCATCGACGCAATCCCCCTTCTGGACCGTGATCCGGCGCCGGGTCTCCTCGGCGCTACCGGCGCCAAAGAATGACCCGACGGTTGCCCATAACATGGATCCGGCGACCAGATGCGGGCTGCGCTGAATCGCAGCACGCATGTCTTCGGCAGAAGGTTGCGACGGCGCAGAACTGCACCCAACCAGAGCTATGCCGACAATGGCAGCGAGAACAGCGCGCAAGGCCTACTCGTCGCGATAGACGCGTTCGCGACGCTCATGCCGCTCCTGCGCCTCAATGGAGAGCGTTGCCGTCGGGCGTGCTTCGAGGCGACGAAGCGAAATCGGTTCACCCGTTTCTTCGCAATAGCCGTAGCTGCCATCCTCGATGCGCTTCATCGCAGCATCGATCTTGGCGATCAGCTTGCGCTGGCGATCACGGGCGCGCAGTTCAATGGCCTTGTCGGCCTCCGAGGAAGCGCGATCCACAAGGTCGGGCAAATTGTGGGTGTCATCCTGAAGAGCTGTGATCGTATCGCGGCTCTCGTCCAGGATTTCGTCCTTCCAGGCCAGAAGCTTGCGCTTGAAATAGTCGCGCTGGCGATCGTTCATGAACGCTTCGCTGTCGCTCGGGCGGTATGTGTCTAAGAGATCTTCAGAATACATGATGTAGCCCCCAAAAACCGTTCATCGTCCGCGAGCGGATCGAGGGGCTGGCCTACAGCGCTAAGGGCGCTTTGACCTGCGGTCCTGCGTCCACTTTCTGTGGGCTCCGTATGCGTCAGGATCGAGGTAAACGCAACATGAAACGCACGGGGCCGTGCGTAACCCCGGAGAAACGCTGGTTTTTCTATCGTTTCAGGGAATCACAACCGATCGTTGCGATTTGAACTATCGTCGAATGGCGAATCGCGACCCAAAATCGATCAGCCGCCAAGCTTTGCGAGCTCAACCCGGGCTCTCAGTTCGATCTCATCGAGGATGGCTTCAAGGCGCGGATCATCGCTGTCGCGCTCGCGCTCAGACACGCTGGCGGCAACCCGAGCAAGACGCTCAAGCGGCATGCGCCCATCAAGCAGCGCGATCTTGAGATCATCAAGGGCGCCGAGAATGATCTGTCCACGCTTGACCCCGCGCTTGCGGCGCGCCTGGCGCTCATCGACCTGGGCAACCATCTGAAGGCCGAGAAGTGTATCAAGCCCGCTGACACCTGCGCTGCCGGCAGAAGCACGCGTGTCTTTTGCAGCGTGCCCCAGATCCACCTCGAAAGCGGGCTTGTCGACGCCTTTACGGGGCTGGCGCGCAGCAAGGGCAGAGAGTGCGGCTGATTGGGCGGGATCGATGCGCATGGCTATACCTTCGGCAGTGCATCCAGAGCATCAGCCCTGTTGGTAAACGAAAGGTAAACTGCTCGGCAGGAGTTGCCGACCGGGCAAGATCGGTGATCGAGCAATTCCGACCCTTCTGCGGCAGCATGAACAAAATCAATGTGTTAGCTTGATTTCAGAACTGGCATGGAGTTCGCAAGAGACTGGGCAGCTCTCGTTGGAGACTTGCCATGTCGCGCCTAGCATTCTGCCTCTTCCTGCTCCTTGGTCTGGGAATCGGTCCCGGAGCCGAAGCCAATTCGCGGATCAAGGACCTTGCCGATGTGGAAGGCGTGCGCTCCAATCAACTGATTGGTTATGGCCTTGTCGTCGGGCTCAACGGCACCGGCGACCGACTGAACAACGCTCCCTTCACCCGCCAGGCCCTGACAGCGATGCTGGAGCGGCTTGGTGTCAACACACGGGGCGCAAACCTTCGTACCGCAAACGTTGCAGCCGTCATGGTCACGGCGAACCTGCCGGCCTTTGCCACATCCGGCACCCGCATCGACGTCACTGTCTCGACCCTTGGTGATGCCACCAGCCTTCAGGGCGGAACATTGTTGATCACGCCGCTCCTTGGTGCGGATGGTGAGGTCTATGCCGTTGCCCAGGGGCCGGTCGCAGTTGCCGGGTTCGTTGCCCAGGGCGAGGCAGCATCCGTCACGCGCGGCGTGCCGACGTCCGGGCGCATCTCGAACGGTGCGTTGGTCGAGCGTGAAATTGAATTCCGCCTCTCGGGCATGACAAGCCTCAGGCTTGCACTGCGAAATCCCGACCTAACCACATCGCGCCGCGTCGCCTCCGCTATCAATGACTATCTCGGCATGGCGGCAGCAGAAACGACTGATCCATCAACGATCCGCCTTCAGGTGCCCCAAGCCTATCAAGGCAACATGATCGCGCTCCTGTCCGAAATCGAACAGCTCCGTGTTGAGCCGGACACAAGTGCGCGCGTTGTCATCGACGAGCGGTCGGGGATTGTCGTGATGGGCCGAGATGTGCGCGTCTCGACCGTTGCGATTGCGCAGGGAAATCTCAC
>JAIYEB010000390.1 GCA_027487195.1 Hyphomicrobiales bacterium
AATTTCGGCATCCAGCTCGATGTTGCGCGCCGCTTTGCGCAAAGCCTCGGCGTGAGCCTTGATGATCAGCCCATCGGCGAACCGCGCCGCACGCCAGACATTGCCGAGCGCGCACAGCCCGCTGTACTGCCGCTCGATTGTGTCAGCTGAACGAAGGTCTCGACCTTGGCTTGAGGTTGCAGCATCAGTCTTGAGACGATCCTGCGCCGTGGCTTGATTATCACGGTATCTTAGGTCGGCCCTTTTCGTGAGTTCCAAGCTAGCCGTGTCTCCGCCACGGTTAAGTATACGATTGCGATTTATTTTGCAGAGCGGTCGTTTGTGCGCTTTTACTTTGACCTATGGGCGCATTTGAACCAGTAAAATTACGGTGGGTGCCACAAAAGGCGCCGACGCTCGTCATTTGTTCTTTCGCTCTTGCACTCTACGCTGTGGCCGCAACGCTTGGCATCAGGGTGCTTTTCCCGGTCCTGCCGGCTTTCGACAATGCGCACTTCATGGGTCTGTCCTGGTCATTGCTCAATGGTCACGGGCTCGAAAACCGGTGGCTTCATCCGCTTGGCGGCGGTGTGTTCAACTGGCATGGAGTTATCCATCCCTGGTTGCTGGCAGCGCTGTCGCCTTCGCGGACGTGGGCAGGGGTTGGCACAGGGGCGGGCGCGATCTCTGCGCTCGTTGCCCTGTTCACGCTGGCGATTGCCTGGACCATGCGCCTGACGCCGCCCGTGATGGGCGTTGCCGTGCTGTGCGTTGTCGCAATCTCGCTAGGCTTTGGCGCAAGGCCTGAGTCGACTGCGGCCCTTCTGACGCTTGCCATTCTTGCCGTGCAATGGCGTTGGCCGTTCGACGGCCCGCTTTGGGGGCTTGGCGCGATCCTGTCCGGACTTCTGTTCGGCATCCTTCTGGCCGCGCATGTCGCGGCCTTTATCCTTGTTGGCATTGTCTTCGCCATTGCGGCTGCTTTGGCCGCGGATCGGACTGACCAACCGTTGGTTCGCATCGTCATGATCGGCAGTGTCGTTGGCGGGCTTGCCGCCTTCACCTACGTGGTGGCGGTATCGGCGCTCTACCCCCACGACGTGGGAACCCTGATTGACGGGCTGATTGCCCATTCCGCCAAAACCCTTGGGCGTGGCGACGGGACGCCACTCATGACCTATTGGGTGTTCGCGCGTTTCACGCCCCTGGCCGTCATTCCCCTGATCCTGTGCGCTGGTGCGCTGGCCATCGCTCTGGCCCTGGCCTGGCGCTCACGCCGGAGCCGCTTCACGGTGCCATTTGCGGCTGGCCTCAGCCTTTTGCTTGGCTACGCCGTTTGGGTCACATCTTTTCGCCTCAGCGACACGTTTTACAACGCCTTTGTCCTGTTTCCTGCGGGGCTCTTGATGGCCGCATACATCGCGGAGCAGAGCGGACGCCTTGGGCGTATGGCCTACACGGGACTTGGCGGAGTGTTTGCGATTGCGGGCATGGCCGCCCAGCTCCTGTTCCTGTCCCACGCCTTTCTGTCGCGCCCGGGAGCTGATGAAGCGCGCCGCGCGCTGCGCGCTGAAATCACTGCTGCGGTCGGGCGAGGCGAGCGGGTTCTTGCTGATGCCATGGCGCTCGCCGCACTGGAGCAACCGGATTGGGATGTCATGACACGCGCGACGTTTCTGGCCTTTCCCGAGCCGGAGATTGTTGCGCCGGACCCTCAGCGCTTCGACACAATCGTGCGGGTCCAGCACCAGCATGGCGAGCGCACACCGGCCCGGATACCCGGCTACAGTCTCGTGCGCGATCACTATCAGCCCCTTCAGGGCTTTGCGATGAACCGCCCAGTCAATCTGTCCTTTGCTGTGTGGCGTTCTGATCTATTGCCCCCCTTGCCTGGAGCCGTGCGATGACAGCCGTGTCGCTGGACCAAACAACAGGCGTTACAGGTTCAAGTCCGCCCGCGGTGCCGCCGCCCGGCAATGTCAACGTTCCGCTGATCCTTGACCTTGATGGCACATTGATCCGCACGGATCTTCTGTTTGAAGCGACCCTGTCCTTCCTTCTCGGCAATCCGCTGCGGCTGTTTTTGGTGTTGGCATGGCTCTGGAAGGGCATTCCCAATCTGAAGCGCCGGATTGCCGAGCGTGTGTCGCCCAATGCCGAAGCGTTGCCCTGGAATGAGCTTGTCGTGGACTATGCCCGGCGAGAAAAGGCACGTGGGCGTGAAGTCTACATTGCGAGCGCCGCTGACGCCGAGTTTGCGCGTATTGCTGCGCTGCAGCTTGGCTTTATCTCCGCCGTCATTGCCACCGAGAATGGCCTGAACATGAAAGGCGAGGCAAAGGCAAGGGTGTTGCGGCAGCGGTTTTCGCAAGGGTTTGAATATGTTGGCGACGCGCCCGCCGACCTTGCTGTCTTTGCGATGTCCAGCCGGGTCTGGGTTGTCGAAGCCAGCGCAGCGGTCGAACGGGCAGCCATCGCACAAGGCTCTGTTGCCGCCGTCCTGCCACGCCCCTCGCGCCTCAAGGCGTTCGTCAACGCGCTTCGGCTACACCAATGGGCGAAGAACGTGCTGGTTTTCGTGCCTTTGGTGCTCTCTGGCCTGTGGCAGAGCCCCGAGGCTGTGGTCGCGACGGTGCTGGCTTTTGTTGCGCTCGGCATCGTCGCAAGCGCGACCTACCTTGTGAATGATCTGTGGGACATCGCATCCGATCGCCAGCACTGGAGCAAGAAGCATCGCTCCATTGCAAGTGGACGCCTGCCGATCCTCCACGCCTGCGCAGGTGCGGCCCTGATGTTGCCGGTTGGGCTTGTTATGGCAGCTGTTTCCGGCTTGCCGGTTCTTGCAACGGTGATGCTCTACCTTGCGCTGACACTGGCCTATTCGTTTGCCCTGAAGCGCGTCCCGCTCCTTGATGGCGCCGCGCTCGCCGGTCTTTTCACGCTGCGTCTTGCCATTGGCGTTGCTGCGTGCGGTGCCGTCCTGTCGTCTTGGCTCTTCTTGTTCTCGCTGTTCTTCTTTGCATCCCTGTCCTTTGCCAAGCGCCATACGGAGGTGTCGCGTGCGTTTGAACAGGGCAAGACCCATGTCAGCGGACGAGGCTATCGCTCTGATGATATTCCGCTTCTTCTGGCCTTCGGGATCGCCAGCGGGCTGTGCTCCGTTCTCATCATGGTGCTCTACGTCATGGATGATGCCTCGCGTGCCACCTTCGCAGGCCTGCACGAAGGGCTTTGGGCCATGCCAGGGTGCCTTGCGTTGTTCCTTGGTCGGATCTGGCTTGTCAGCCAGCGCGGCGAACTCGACGATGACCCGGTTCTGTTCGCCGTGCGCGATCCAATCTCGATTTGGATCGGCGTTTTGATGTCGCTCGGCATCCTCCTCGCCATCATGCGCTTCTAGAACAGCCATCGGGATGCTTGTGGACAAGCGGTTTCGCTTTCTGGTCGCAGGCGGCGGTGTGTCCGCCCTTAACTGGGGCTTCGGCATCCTGTTCGCATGGATGCTGCCCTATGTGCTGGCTGTCGGCTTCGCGACCGTCATCGCCATGTCGGTTGGCTTTTTTGCCTATGGACGCTGGGTGTTTGAAGCCGAGCCTCGCCCGCTGGCTGAGCGTGTTCCGCCGTTTTTGATCGTCAACGGCATTGGCGCTGCCATCACGGTTCTGGTGGCAGTCCTCATCGAAAGTGTGACCCGCGGTACGTTCGGGGCGATTGCGGGCGCGCTCGGGCATGGCATTGGGATCGGTGCTGGGGCTGTCGCGACCTATATGCTCCACAACCGGTTGACGTTCGCAAAGCGATAGCCTGGGACTGTTCCTGCAACGTTCAACGACCGTCGCGCCGCAACGGTGCTCCCTATCCGTTCAGGGGGGCGTCCCAAACATAGGCAATGTTGCTGGAGCGCCAGATCGGACCTGGATCGATCAAGGTACCAACCCGGCGCCCGCCGAGGCGCTCGTAGAACGCGATCGCCTGATCATTGCCTTCGACCACACACAGCCCGAAGCCATTGCCGCCCTGTTGCGAGAGACGCTGCGACATGGCGCGAACCAGTGCCCGGCCGACGCCCTGGCCCTGAAAGGCGCTGGCGACATAAAGCAGCTTGATCTCGGGTCTGCCCTGAAACAATTGCGAGGATGAGGGTTCGGCATGAACGAACCCGCGAATCCTGCCGCCAGCGTCATCAACGAGCGTCACACTGTCCTTGGATGGCGCAGCCAGCATGTCCGCCCAGCGCTTTTGACGAAAAGCGAGATCAAGGGACTGTCGTGCTTCAGGCGGCGCGAGGTCTTGGTAGGTTTCGTGCCAAACAGCTGCATGCAGTTCAGCCACGAGAGGCGCATCGGCGATCACAGCGTCGCGAATGGCCATGGTTTCCTGCCAATTGCCTGAAAACAAGAGAAAATGGTGGGCTCGACAGGGATTGAACCTGTGACCTTCCCCATGTCAAGGGGACGCTCTCCCGCTGAGCTACGAACCCACTCCGGTTTCATGAAAACCTGAGATCAGCGCATTCATGGCCCATCTGTCCGGGAAGTCAGATGAGCTCTGCGACGAGCTGACCGCGGTCGGATAGCCGATCCAGTCGGTCCTCGCAAGACGTTCTGTGAGCTTTGATGCTCAGGCGGCCTTCAACATCCGCTCAACCTCATTGACGAGGTCCTTCAGATGGAACGGCTTTGACAGGACGCGGGCGTCTTTCGGTGCGTTTGAATCCGGGTTCAGCGCCACGGCAGCAAAGCCAGTGATGAACATGACCTTCAGATCAGGATCGAGCTCGGTTGCGCGACGCGCCAGTTCGATACCGTCCATTTCCGGCATGACGATGTCTGTGAGCAGCAGCGAAAACGGTTCTTCGCGCAGCTTGTCGTAGGCTGAGCGGCCATTGTCGAACGAGATCACGTCGTAACCTGCATTCGCGAGCGCTTTGGCGAGAAAGCGGCGCATGTCATTGTCGTCTTCGGCGAGCAGGATCTTCGTCATGGGCTCTGTATCCAGATGCTGGGTTCGCAGATGTTATCGCGAATATCTATGCGCATCAAAACCCCGGTAAGGTAAAGAACCCGTGAAGCCCCTCCATTTTGTCGAGGCCTTGGGCGCTTTATCGCGTGGACAGCCGCTAGGGATTCGGGTGAGACTGGGTCCAGAGAAGTGGCTATGCACATTGTTCCCGGCGAAATTGACCCCGCAGTTGAGATCTTCGAGCCCTCGCAGGGTCTTGGTCAGGTCGTTTTCTCGTCACCTCATTCCGGCAAGGTCTATCCAAGGCGGTTTCTCGAGGCCTCTCGGCTTGATGCGTTGACGCTGCGCCGCTCGGAAGATGCTTTTGTCGATGAGCTGTTTGC
>JAIYEB010000137.1 GCA_027487195.1 Hyphomicrobiales bacterium
ACGCCAATGGATTGGCCTTCGCCAACGACAATGTCAGCGCCCATGGCGCCGGGGCTCTCGACAAGTCCAAGCGACACGATCTCGGTCACAACCGCGATCAGAAGCGCGCCAACAGACTGAGCCTTGGCTGCGATCGACCTGAGATCAACCAGGCCACCATAGACCGACGGGGTCTGGACCACGACGCACGACGTGTCGCTGTCGATTGCAGCCAGAAGCGCTTCGGTTTCGGATGCGCGCGGGTCCGGCGGCAGCACGTTCACCGTGTCGGACGCCATGTGCGAAAGGGTTTCAACGACCGCGCGATACTGGGGATGAAGCGTGCCGGACAGCACAGCCTTCTTTCGCTTCGTGACCCGGTGCGCCATCAGCACCGCTTCGCCGCAGGCGGTCGAGCCGTCATACATGGACGCGTTGGCGACTTCCATGCCGGTAAGAAGGGCGACCTGAGTCTGGAATTCAAACAGGTACTGCAGCGTGCCCTGCGCAATTTCGGGCTGGTAGGGCGTGTAGCTCGTCAGGAATTCGGAGCGCTGGATCAGGTGATCGACGGTGGCGGGCACATGATGCTTGTAGGCACCCGCACCGACGAAAAACGGCACCGTTGATGCCGCCACATTCTTCGCGGCCATCCTGCCCATCAGGCGCTCGACCTCAAGCTCGCCCTTGGCAAGCGGCAGATCCGCCAGACCCTGAAACAGTTTGCCCGGCGAAACGCCTGCAAACAAAGCATCGACATCGGGAACACCGATCTTGGCCAGCATATCGCTGCGATCAGTCTCGGAAAGCGGGAGATAGCGCATGGGGTCCTCAGGAAGCCGGCTCGATCGCGATTTCCGCTTTCAGCGAATTCGCGATGAAGCAATCGAGATGGGAACGATGGTGTAGGTCGGCGATTTCGTCCTGACCCGGCATCTTGTCGCCGGAGAAGACGACGAGTGGACGCAACGTGATCTTGGAGACGTAAAGCTTGCCGTCCGCGTTCGGTGTCATGACGGCCTCGGCAGCATCAACGTAGCTGTCCACGCGAAAACCAGCGCGCCGGGCGAAATCGAGAAAGAACAGCATGTGGCAGGCCGACGCCGAGGCGACGAGCGCCTCCTCGGGATCGACAGCGTCCTCGCGCGAAAACGGCACGCGCACGACGGAGGGCGCAGACGAGCCGGGCACGACAGTCCCACCGTCGAAGCGCAACTCGTGCGCGCGCGAGTAGCGCCCGTCCGTGAAGACGGCGTCACCGCGCGACCAAGCGACCGTGGCGGTGTAGGCGTGCGCCATCGCGTCAGCCCAAGGTCTCGAGATAGGCCTTGTAGGCGGCCTCATCCATCAGACCGTCGAGTTCAGACGCGTTGCCGATGCGAATTTTCATGAACCAGCCCTTGTCTTCCGGGCTTTCGTTGATCGTGGCCGGTTGATCCGGCAGGCCGGCATTGACCGCGACGACCTCACCCGAGATCGGGGCGTACACTTCAGAAGCTGCCTTGACGCTCTCGACGACGGCCGCTTCGCCGCCCTGCGTCACCATTTTTCCAGGCGTAGGCAACTCGACATAGACGACATCGCCAAGCTGGGCCTGGGCATAGTCGGTGATGCCGACCGTGCCGACATCGCCATCGATGCGGATATACTCATGGTCTTTGGTGTAGCGAACGTTGGTCATGGGACCCTCAAGATTACGAACGGTGATAGCGATTGGGGACGAAGGGAAGACGCACGACGGAAGCAGGCAGGGGCTTGCCGCGCACCATGAGATGAAGCGCTGTGCCGGGAGCCGACAGGGCCTTGGGCACATAGCCCATGGCAACCGGGCCGCCGACGCTCGGGCCATAGCCGCCAGACACAACCCTGCCGACGACCGAGCCTGAAGCGGGATCGACAATCTCGCAGCCCTCGCGGGCGGGCGCCTTGCCTTCGGGCAGCAACCCGACACGCACGCGGCTGGCACCTTTGGCTATTTCCGCCTGAATGCGGGCCGCGCCCGGAAAACCGCCTTCGATGCGACGGCGCTTCTGGATCGACCAGGTCAAGCCGCCCTCGACAGGCGAGGTCGTGGTGTCGATGTCGTGGCCATAAAGGCAAAGACCGGCCTCAAGACGCAGCGAATCGCGGGCGCCAAGGCCGATCGGCTTGATGGTCTCATCCTCAAGGAGCTTGGCGGTAAGGCGCGCGACATCCTCGTTCTTTACCGAGATTTCAACGCCATCCTCGCCGGTGTAGCCCGTGCGTGAGACGTGGCACCAAATCCCGGCGACCTCGGTGTCCATCGACGTCATGAACACAAGCGACGACACAGCAGGCGCGAGCCTGGCCACGGCCGCCACAGCTTTTGGCCCCTGAACGGCAATCAAGGCCAGACCATCGGCGATCTTCAATGTGACGCCCGCCGGCAAATGCGCCGACATGTGCGCAAAGTCCGCGTCCTTGCAGGCCGCGTTGACCACCAGGTAGATCCAGTGCTCGTGCCCACTGAGGCCGAGGCGCGTGATCATCAGGTCGTCGAGAATGCCGCCCTCGGAGTTCGTGAACTGCGAGTAGCGTTGCTGACCGTGCTGAAGCGAAAGCACATCGGCTGGAACCAGCGCTTCCAGCGCACGTGCAGCGGTCTCAAACTGGCCATCAGCCGGAATGAGAAAACACTGGCCCATGTGGCTCACATCAAACAGGCCTGCGCTTTCGCGGGTCCAGAGATGCTCGGCCAATACGCCCGTTGGATACTGGACCGGCATGTCATAGCCGGCGAACGGCACCATCTTCGCGCCAAGCGCGCGGTGAGCCGCGTTGAGAGGTGTCGTCAGTAAAGGGCCAGAATCGGCCATGTCGGCTCCAGGAGTCGGGTGTGCACGCCTTGCCAGACGAACGGTCCAGCGCGTGCCCCCTCTGTCTTGGAACCTGAGAGATTTCGCTGCCGGTAACCTGGCAGCCTACGCCCGTCGGTGGGGTCGACTGAGACCCGCTTTCCAGAGTGTCGGATGACGGCGGTCCATTGGCCTGAGCGTTTCCGGGGCGGTTGCGCCTTCGGCGCCGGAACAAACCCTTTCGGACATGTCCCGGTCTCTTCCGCAGTCATCGCCGGGTCGCCCCGGCTCCTCGTACATATACAAGGGCTGCTCGGGGTCAATGACCCGACGTGCTGAAATGGTCAGCAAACGACATCATGATGCGGGAGGCGCTTGAAGGGACTTCTCAGCCGCCTGTCACGCTCATGTGGCGTCCGACGGCCGGTTTCTGGGCGCGCCTGTCAATAATGAAGTCATGGCCTTTCGGCTTTCTCGAGATCGCCTCGGTGATCGCCGCATGAAGCAGCGCATCATCGCCAGACGCCCGCACTGCAGCGCGCAGATCTGCGGCATCTTCCTGGCCAAGGCACATGTAGAGCGTCCCGGTGCAGGTCAGGCGCACGCGGTTGCAGCTTTCGCAGAAATTGTGGGTGAGCGGCGTGATGAAGCCGAGCCTTCCGCCGGTCTCTGCGATTCGCACATAGCGCGCAGGGCCACCGGTCTGGTCCGGCAGGTCGATCAACGTCCAGCGGTCCATCAGATCAGCCCTGACCCGGGACAGTGGCAGATACTGGTCTGTCCGATCTTCATCGACATCGCCCAGAGGCATGGTCTCGATCAGCGTCAGGTCCATGCCGCGCGCATGGGAAAAGCGAATCAGATCGTCGAACTCGGTTTCGTTGACGCCCTTAAGCGCCACGGCGTTGATCTTGACGTGGAGGCCGGCAGCGAGGGCTGCATCAATGCCGCCCATGACCTTGTCGAGTTCGCCCCAGCGCGTTGCCGCACGGAACTTGTCCGGGTCCAGCGTGTCCACCGATACATTGATCCGCTTCACGCCATAGCTGGCGAGTTCTGCCGCATATCTTGCAAGCTGCGAGCCATTCGTCGTCAGCGTCAGCTCTTCCAGCGCGCCAGACCTGAGATGGCGCGACAGCGAGGCAAACAGCTGCATGATGTCCTTGCGCACCAGCGGTTCGCCACCTGTGATGCGAAGCTTGCGGGTCCCGCGCTGCACGAAGGCCGAGGCAACCCGGTCCAGTTCTTCGAGGCTGAGCAGGTCCTTCTTGGGCAGAAACGTCATGTTTTCCGCCATGCAATAAACGCAGCGAAAGTCACAACGGTCCGTCACCGAGATCCGGAGATAGCTGACGGTGCGGCCGAACGGGTCGACGAGACCATCACTCGCACGCGAGGGCACGAAGTCGGTGGGTTGAAACGTCATATGAGGCGCTTCCTAAAACTCTCGTTGAACGCCTGCTCTTGCACGCGCGGACGTCGATTGCTCGCAGATTGCCTTAAAGGGTCCGTGCGGAGCCGCTTTCAGCGATCAAACACCTCTCAGTGGCGCTTGCCGAGACCGAATGACCCTACAACGTAAGTAGGGGAGTGCGCAACGATCCACGGGAAATACCAAAGGCCCGTTGCTTTTGCCGGCGCGGTTTCGTTAATGGCGCCAGGAATAGCGCCATGCGCGCGGAGGCGATTTATGAAGCTCGTGTCTGGGAATGCGAACCGGGGTCTGGCAGAAGCCGTGGCCACGCACCTCAAGACTCAGCTGGCGCGATGCACCGTGCGCCGCTTTGCGGACATGGAAGTCTTCGTCGAAATCCATGAGAACGTCCGCGGCGAGGATGTGTTCATCCTTCAACCCACGTCGTTTCCGGCAAACGACCACCTCATGGAACTTCTGATCATTATCGACGCGCTCCGCCGCTCCTCAGCCAAGCGCATCACGGCGGTCATGCCGTACTTTGGCTATGCAAGGCAGGACCGTCGCACGTCAGGGCGCACGGCGATTTCAGCCAAGCTTGTCGCCAACATGATCACGCATGCGGGTGCGGACCGGGTTTTGACGCTTGATCTTCATGCCGGCCAGATCCAGGGCTTTTTTGATATTCCAACTGACAATCTGTTCGCAGCACCGCTGTTTGCGCGCGATGTGCGCGAGCGGCTGCAACCGGGTTCGGTCATGGTCGTATCGCCGGATGTCGGTGGCGTGGTGCGCGCACGTGCGCTTGCAAAGCGTATCGATGCGCAGCTTGCCATTGTCGACAAGCGCCGTGAGCGCGCTGGCGAGAGCGAGGTGATGAACATCATCGGCGATGTCGAGGGCAAAGACTGCATCCTCGTCGATGACATCATCGATTCGGGCGGAACACTCTGCAACGCAGCCGAAGCGCTTCTGGAAAAAGGCGCAAACTCTGTGTCCGCCTACGTCACGCACGCCGTCCTCTCGGGCGGTGCGGTCACGCGCATTACGGGCTCGAAACTGCGCGAACTTGTTGTGACCGATTCGATTGCGCCGACCGATCCCATGAAGGCCGCCCGCAACATCCGCGTCCTCAGTGTTGCAAGCCTCGTCGGCGAGGCGATTGCGCGCACCGCAACGGAAGAATCAGTCTCGAGCCTGTTCGACTGATCTGTCCAGGCGCACGCCGCAAGGCTGCGCCGTCAGGGCCTGGGTGGTCCGCCGCCGTAGGGCGCTGTCTCGACCCAGAAATCGACGCTGACGCGACCAGCGCGCTCAAACACCAAAACCGCCGGCACCTTCTCGCCCACGCTGAGCGAGCGCGAAATCCCCGCGAAGGCAATGTGCAAGGCGCCCGGTCGCATGGGAATGCCCCGCCCTGCCGGAACATCGATCCGGTTGAGCACGCTCTCCCCACGTCGAAGCGTTACGCTTGAGGCCAAC
>JAIYEB010000335.1 GCA_027487195.1 Hyphomicrobiales bacterium
GAGGATTCGCCTGGATCGCGTTGACGCTCAATCCGCGTACCTGGATCGCTTGGCGAGAGGAACAGCGACGGGCGCGGGTTGTTCGGGTCCGTGCCGGTGGCCTGAGGCTCTGCGCCTGGAACGACGGTTGGCTGCGGTGGAAACTGACGCTGAACGGGCGCGCGCGTCTGGGTCACCGTGGGCTGGGGGGCATTCGGGTCCGGTGGCGGCGTTGCGCGCCCGGTGACGCCAGCGGGTTGGCGCTGCGTCATGGTTGGCTGCGGCTGTGCCGGCGGGTTGGGATTGGTGAAGGGCTGCGGCAGGCCTGTTGCGCCTGGCTGGGGCATCAACTGCTGCGGGTTCGGGGTCTGGGCGCCAACAAGGCACGCTCCGCCAAGCGCCGACAATGCGACGAGCGTTGACGTGACGAGCGGCCTCGACCCGATCCGCAAACGCGAGCCCCTTCCGCGTTGGTAACTTCTGTGAATGGACCGTAAACGCCCATGGTTAACGAGATATTGACGAAGGCCTGCCTGCGGCGGCTTATCTCGGGCGCGTGAGGTGATGCAGCGCGATGGCCGCTGAGGTCGCGACGTTCAAGCTGTCGATGGCACCGGGCATTTCGATGCGGACCGTTTCGACGCGCTTCAGGATCTCAAACGGGATGCCATGACCCTCAGCGCCAACGACGAGTGCTGCCGGACCTTCAAGGCTCAGGTCTGACAGTTTGAGCCTGCCACCGGGCGACAGCGCCAGCACTCTGACGCCCGCTTCCTGCAGCGCATCGAGTATGTCGACGACCTTGCCGCCGATTGCGAAGGGAACCGACAGGGCATTGCCAACGGATACGCGGATGGCTTTGCGGTAGAGCGGGTCGCAGCAGGCCTCATCCAGCAGCACGGCGCTGACACCAAAGGCGGCTGCATTGCGAAACAACGCGCCCATATTGTCGTGGTTGGCAATGCCAGAGGCGACCAGAACTACGGCATTGGCCGGCAGTGTCGATAAGATGTGTCCGAAATCCGGGTCGGATGTCCGCTCGCCCACCGCAAGAAGGCCGCGATGGATTGGAAAGCCCGCGATCGCATCCATGACGCCGGCATCTGCGACATAGACCGGAACGTCGTCAGGCACCTGATCCAGGAGTGCTGCGCGGCTTGCCACCTGTGTATCGAGGACAAGGAGCGAGCGGACCTTGAACCGCCCGCGCCGCAAAAGCACATCAATGACAACAGCGCCTTCGGCAATGAACAGCCCCTGCCTGCCAACAATGTCGCGCTCGCGCACGTCACGATACTCTGCGATACGCGGGTCATCGGCAGAGGTAATGGCGTGCAGCGGCATGCGTCAGCTGCGCAAAAGCCCGACAATATCCTTCACATCGCCCATGACACCGCTGGCAATCGCGCGGGCGCGCTGGGCCCCGTCGCGCAGCACGCCATCGACATAGCTTTGATCATCCATGAGGCGGCGCATCTCGCTTGCGATCGGCGCGAGCTTCGTCACCGCAACATCGGCAAGGTCCTGCTTGAAGGTCGAGAATTGCCCGCCCCCATACTGCGCCAGAACGCTTTCTGGTGAGCGGTCTGCAAGCGCTGCAAAGATCCCCACGAGATTTTCCGCTTCGGCGCGACCTTCAAGCCCTTTTGCCTCGCTCGGCAAGGGCTCCGGGTCGGTCTTGGCACGGCGGATCTTCTGCGCGATCGTATCCGCATCATCGGTCAGGTTGATGCGCGACAGATCGGACGGATCCGACTTCGACATCTTCTTCGTGCCATCGCGCAATGACATGACCCGGGTTGCCGGCCCCTGGATCATGGGTTCGGGCTCCGGGAAATAGGCGTCGCCGTGCCCGTTGGCAGCGATATCGGAAGCGAAATCGAGGTTGAACTTCTTCGCGATGTCGCGTGCCAGTTCGAGATGCTGCTTTTGATCCTCGCCCACCGGCACATGGGTCGCGCGGTAGACCAGGATGTCGGCTGCCATCAGGACGGGATAGTCATAGAGCCCGATCGACGCGTTCTCGCGGTCCTTGCCCGCCTTTTCCTTGAACTGGGTCATGCGATTGAGCCAGCCCAGCCGCGCGACACAGTTGAACACCCATGCCAACTCCGCATGTTCCGGAACCTGGCTTTGGTTGAAGATCACGGACTTTTTCGGGTCAACACCGCACGCGATGTAGGCGGCCGTGACCTCGCGAATGGCTCTGCGCAACTGGGTCGGTCCGCCCCAGACCGATGGAGCTTGGGTGATCGCGTGCAGGTCAACCACACAATAGATGCAGTCATGGGTCTGCTGCATCCGGATCCAGTTCAGAATGGCGCCAAGATAGTTGCCAATGTGCAGCGTATGCGTCGGCTGCATTCCGGAAAAAACAAGCGGCTTGAACTGGGCCATCAAAACCTCTGCGGCAAGGGAGCGGGCGTTATGTCCGTGCTCAACCACAAGCGCAAGATGCGCTGGCACGACAAGTAAACAGGGCGCGCGCTCTCAACGCCCTTCAAATTGCTGCGGGATGTCGCCATGGTGTGAAAGAGGCGGCCGCACATCAGCGCCAGGAGCATCGCGACCTTGAGCAAACTGACTGGAGATGAACTCGACCGGTATGCGCGCCACATCGTTCTGCGTGAGATTGGCGGGCAGGGGCAGCATGCGCTCAA
>JAIYEB010000272.1 GCA_027487195.1 Hyphomicrobiales bacterium
ATGCCTTCGAGAAGTGATGTGGGGATCATGTGGTCGCCTCCGTGTGCCAGCGACTTTCAGCGCTTCGCCCGCTTTCAGCAAGGGCCTTCTCAGCGCAGGGCGCCTCACTGGTCCCGGCACTCGCGTTCATCCTGACATGCGCCGGGCGCCGCGCGGGCCTACTCAGGGCTCATGAGAATGGACACGCCGTGATCGCCTCGTTTGCCTGGGCGATATTCACCCTGATCGCAGCCGCAAGCCAGACGTTGCGTAACGCTACGCAGCGCGGGCTGATCACGCAGCTCGGCACCATCGGCGCAACCCATGTGCGCTTCCTGTTCGGCCTGCCATTTGCGTGTGTGTTTCTGGCAATTGTCGTGAGCGTGCTGGGGTTGCCGCCTTCGGTGCTCGATCTCTCGGTTCTGGCCTGGTCGTTTGCAGGCGCCGTGACCCAGATCCTTGCGACGATGCTGATGCTGTCAGCGATGAAGGACCGATCCTTCGTCGTCACGACAGCCTATGTGAAGACAGAGCCGGTGCAGACAGCTGTTGTCGGCCTCGTGCTGCTCGGTGACAGCATTACGCCGCTGCTCGCGGTTGCGATCTGTGTGGCGGTTGCGGGCGTCCTCGTGCTGAGCCGCGCACCGGCATCCTCTGAAACCCGATCCATCCGGCCAGCGCTTCTTGGCATCGCAGCCGGGGGCTTCTTTGGTCTGTCCGCCGTGTCGTTTCGCGGCGCCATTCTTGATCTTGCCGCGCCACACTTCGTGCTCGGTGCATCGACCATCCTGGTTCTTGGCCTGTCGATCCAGGTGGCGCTGGTGTCGATCTGGCTGGCCTGGCGCGACCGCCAGACGTTCAGAGACATTTTGACGGCCTGGAAGCCATCGCTCGCCGCCGGATTTCTCGGTGCGCTTGCGAGCCAGTTCTGGTTTCTCGCCTTCGCGCTGGAAAGCGCTGCAAAGGTGCGCACGCTCGCGCTGGTTGAGATCCTGTTTGCGCAGATCCTGTCGCGAACCCTGTTCAAGGAGGGCATCAACGCGCGCGAAAGCGTAGGGATCGCACTTGTTGTTGTTGGTGTGCTGATCCTGCTCAGGACCTGATCAGGCCACGTCGCGCAGTTCACGCGGCAACGGGAAGAACATGCTTTCGTCCGCTGTCGACACCGTTTCGATCGTGAGATCGTAGCGCTCGGCAAAGGCCGCCAGCACTTCCTCGACCAACACTTCCGGTGCAGATGCGCCAGCGCTGATCCCAAGGCTCTTGATCGCGCCAAACACGTCCCAGTCAATGTCGCCAGCGCGCTGCACCAGCACCGCATGTTTGCAGCCTGCGCGGGCTGCAACCTCGCGAAGGCGCTGCGAATTCGACGAGTTGGGCGCGCCCACGACAATCACAGCCTCGACGCGCTCGGCGACAGCCTTCACCGCCTCCTGGCGGTTGGTTGTCGCGTAGCAGATGTCTTCCTTGTGTGGCGCGACGATATCAGGAAAGCGGGTCATGAGGGCTTTGATCACATCGCGCGTGTCATCGACCGAGAGTGTGGTTTGCGTGGCAAAGGCAAGCGTTGCGCCGGCAGGCGGCACAAGACGCTCGACATCCTCGACAGTCTCGACGAGCTCGATGGCGCCCTGCGGCAGCTGCCCCATGGTGCCGATCACCTCCGGGTGCCCGGCGTGACCTATCAAAAAGACATGGCGACCACGCTTGTGATGGATCTCTGCTTCGCGGTGCACCTTGGTGACGAGCGGGCAGGTCGCATCGATCGACTGCAGATTGAGCGCCTTGGCCTGCAAGGGAACTGATTTTGGCACACCGTGCGCTGAAAAGATCACGGGCTGGGTGGTTTGGGGCGGAACATCCGCCAGTTCCTTGACGAAAACCGCCCCTTTCGCCTTCAGCCCATCGACCACAAAACGGTTGTGAACGATCTCATGGCGCACATAAACCGGGGCTCCATAGCGTCTCAACGCGGCCTCGACAGCATCGATGGCGCGCACGACGCCCGCACAAAAGCCACGCGGGGAAGCAAGAAGGACAGTCAATTCGGGTCGTTTCATGCTAACACCGAAACCCGGCTCGAACCTGCATGTCAATCCGGCCTGTCGCGGACTGACTTGCAAAGCGCGCGCTGGCAGACGACATATCAGGCTGTGAAGACGAGGATCTGGATGACGTATCAGTCAAATCGCCTGTCGCGTACTGCGTTGGCCGCATGCGTGGCACTGGGGCTCGCCGGCTGCGCTGGCGGTAGTTCAATGTTTGGCCTGGAGCCAGGGACTCAGTCCGCCGAACCCGCAGCACTGGCTGCGACAACGGCCGGGCGTGTGATGATTCCGACCCAGACGGCCACCAGCTTCGATTGTCCCATGACAGAAGTTCGGCCTGGCACTGAAGTGCTCCGGTTTGCGCCGAGCGGCATGGAGGCTGTGCCGACGCAGTTGCGCTGGCAAGCCAACCTGAACTCAACCGAACGCGAATGCATCGACAATGGTGGTGCGGTGACCGTACGCCTTGGCATCGACGGCCAGCTTCTGCTCGGGCCGCAGGGCACACCTGGCACATACCGGCTGCCTGTGCGGATCGCAGTGATCAGGGGCGAAAGCACCGTGCTGTCCTCGCGGGTGATCGCGCTCAACGTCACTGTCCCTGCGGGCCAGGGAAGCGTCGTGTTTGCCCATGTCGAGGAAGGGATCTCGATCCCGCGCGCACAGGGCGACCGGCTAACGGATGTGTCCATTGCAGTCGGATTTGATCCAGTTCAGCAACGGCCGGAGCGGCGCAGGCCGGCCCGCAGCTAGACCAGATATCAAGACTCTGGCGGGCAGATCCACAAATTGGCTTTGCCTGCCCACTTGCGAAACACCAAACAGCGCGCATGCGGTTTTCAACTCCACGAAAGAGAGCCGCACTCTCGCACTGTGCCTGAGTTGACGTCATTGCGCCGTCAAGGAACCATGTATCAGGGATAAGACCTGCCAGAGGCAGGCAGACCCGGGGATCGGAGATCAAGATGTCGAACGTCGTTGTGAAGACACCCATGCAGTACCTCGACAAGGCAACAGGCGCGCTTCGCGACCTGGGGCTGATGCCGGCCAAGGTTGAGGAAGCCCCCATTACCGGGCTCCTGCAGCAGATTTCGACGCTTGATCCCGACCGGATCGCGATCATCACCCGGACGCTGGGCCAGCAATCCGTGTTCAACGAGGTTGTGCGCGAGCAGATCTCGAAGATGGAGATCGGGGAGCGTTACAAGGACATCACCGAGGGGTTCAACTCGATCCGAGATGATGCCAAGCGCATGGTGGATCAGGTTGCCGATGGCAAGATCGACATCATGGAGCGCGCCACCAACGTCTGGATGAAGCTCAGCCGGGGCGACATTGCCCAGCGTTTCGACAAGATCCGCGACATCTATCTCGACGTGACCAAGGAAACCAAGAACCAGATCGAGCGTGAGCACACGATCCTTGAGGCCTATCGCGACTTTCGCGGTGCGCTGAAGCAGTCGGAAGTGACAGCCCTTGAGGTCTTGAAGATTGCCGAGGGCAGGCTCGCTACGGCGAAGGCAAATCTGGAGGCTGGCTCGAAGCTTGTGGCCGAATTTGCCGGCACGGAGCCTGCGGAGCGCGCGAGGCTCGAACTGTCGCGCGATGAGCTGCTGCGCGTGATGCAGGACGAGGACAAGCGCTACCAGATTGCCAAGGATCTGGCTGACAACCTCACCATTGGCTACAATACGTCGGAAGTGGTGATGGCGCGCCTGACCCAGACAACCACGGCCAAAGAGCGCATCTACGCCCAATCGATCTCGTTCTTCTCGACAAACGATACGGTTCTGACAGCCCTCAAGGCGTCGTTCACCGGCATGTTTGGCCTGCATGAATCGACCGCAACACTGAATGCCATGAAGGAAGGCGTGTCGAAATCGCTCGAGACGCTGTCTGAAATCGGCGACAAGGTTCAGGAAGCTGCCGTTCGCGCCGGCTACGGCCCAACCGTCCGGGCGGATGCTGTGAAGAAGCTCGTGGATAGCGTCGTGAACTTCCAGGAGAAGTCGTTCCTGATCATCGAGGAAATGCGCGTGGCCTCGACAAAGAACTCGGCAGAGATCCGCGATGCGGTGGAAGATGGGAAGCGGCGCATGGCGCGGCTTGCGGCTGACGGCAAGGGTTTGACGATCCAGGCAGGCTGAAACCATGACGGACGCAGCAGCAGGGGCCGGCGCACCACCAGCGCCACCCCAGAAACTCGACGAGCTGATGCTCGCCATGGATGTGGTCGACACGCTGCGCCATCAGCAGACTGTGGTTGATCGCGCACTGGCTGAGAGTGAGCGCGACGACATGCTGCGCGAACGTCTGCGCCAGATCTATCGCAGCCAGGGCATCGAGGTGCCGGATGCCACAATCAACGAGGGCATCCGGGCGCTGAAGGAGAGCCGCTTCGTCTATACGCCCCCTGCCCCCGGCTTTTCGCTGACGCTTGCGAAGATGTGGGTGCGGCGACGCACCTATGGCAGAGGGCTTCTGATCGGGGTGATCCTCGCTGGTCTTGGCTGGGGCGGATATGTCTTTGGTATCCAGCGCCCGGCGGAGCAGGCCGCGATTGCGTCAAGAATCGAGCTGTCGCAGACACTGCCCCGGCTTTTGACCGCAGCCCACCAGGCCGCCATTGCGGAAGCGCGGGTCGAGCCCGCGCGCCAGCGTGCCGGAACCCTGCTCGCCGGCGGGCAGGCGGCCATTGCGCGTGGTGATGCGGCGACGGCGCGGGAAACCGTGGCCGAGATTGATCGGCTGACGGCGACGCTGCGCCAGGAATACACGCTGCGGATCGCAAGCCTGCCCAATGAGCAGACCGGTTTTTTCCGTGAGTCCGATCGCGGTGGTCCCGGGCGGCGCTACTTCCTCGTTGTCAATGCGCTCGATCGAAGCGACCGGCCGGTTCAGGTGCAGGTACGCAACGAGGAAACCAACAGCACCGAAACCGTTTCGCGCTTTGCCGTTGGTGTTCCGCTTGACGTCTGGGATGCGGTGCGTCGCGACAAGCAGGCCAACGGCGTGCTCCAGGGCAATCGACTTGGCGAAAAGCGACGTGGCGAGCTTGAAACCACCTGGCTGATGCGGGTTGCGGGCGGCACGCTCACGAGGTGGCAGTAATGTGGACCGCAAGGGACGCTTTCGGGCAACTCGAGCAGCACATCTCGCAGGCGCGATCTGCCGAGGATGGTCTGGCTGCGACGCTGCAGTCGGTCACGGATCAGGCCGGGCGGCTCAGGGCCGAGCGGACCGATGCACTCAAGGATCTGGCGCGCATCAGGCTCGATGTGGCCTTGCGCGAACCGGTTGCGACAAGGCTTGCCGGCACAGAGCGACGCGCGCGCGAACTTCTCGCCAGCCGCACAGAGGCCACGAAAGCCGCAAACGAGCGGCGCCTTGCAACCGCATCTGCGGTCAGCGACGCACAAAGGGCCCGCGATGCGGCCCATGATGCGGTCGATGATGCCATTGAGGCGATCGATGCCTTGCGCGCGGCGGTTTCCGCATCCGTCACTTTGACGCCAGCCTGGCGCCAGGCCGATGCGGCCATTGGCGCTGCACGCTCGATTGCCGATGAGGCGAGCAAAAAGTCAGCAACTGCCGCCGATGACCTTGCCGAAAAGCGCAAGCCCTATGAAGACGACGTGCTGTTCACCTATCTCTGGAAGCTTGGCTATGGCACGTCCGCCTACCGCGCCGGACCATTTCAGCGCTTCATGGACGGGTTTGTTGCCAAGGTATCAGGCTACGACGCGGCAAGACCCAACTACTTCATGTTGAACGAGATCCCGACGCGGCTTGCGGCACATGCAGCCAGCAAGCAGGCCGGTATTGCCGAGGCAGAGGCACAGCGCAGCGCCGTCGAGCGGGCGGCGCTTGAGGCTGCCGGCGTGGGTCCGCTGGAGGAAAAGCTTGCTGCGGCCAAGGCGCGCCTGGCAATCGCCGAAACCACCCTCGACCAGCGCGAACAGGCACTCGCAATCATGGACAAGGAGCGCGAATCCGCGACGTCCGGCGGTGATCCCGTCTGGCGACAGGCCATCGACCTTGTCACGTCCGAGCTTGCGCAGACGGATGTGCGCCGCCTTGAGGAACAGGCCTTCGCCACACCAACCCCCGACGATGACCGGATCGTGCGGCGGCTGAAGGCGCTAGATGACGATATTCGAAAGACCGACCGCGAACTTGAAGAGACCCGCGCAACCGTTCGCGACCTCGCAAAGCGCCGCACGGAGCTTGAGCGCGGCCGCGATGAGTTTCGCCGGCAAGGCTACGACCATCCCATGGGGTCGTTCGGCAATGAAAGCCTGATTGGCAACGTCCTCGCCGGCATTCTGCAGGGCATGGCAACGTCAGGCGATCTTGGGCGGGTGCTTCGGGATGGCTACAGCAGACGGCCAAGCCGTTCAAACGACCAGTTCGGCGGTGGCAGCCCATGGGGCCAGGGACCCTGGAGCGGGTCCTCCGGCGGCGGCTCGAACCGGGGTGGCGGTGGCGGTTGGTCCGGTGGCGGAAGCTGGGGTGGCGGAGGCTCCTCTGGCGGTGGCGGCGGCGGCGGCGGCTTCAAGACAGGCGGCAGCTTCTAGTTCGCCCCTTGATGGCGAACTGCCCGTCCGGGCGGCCTGAAAATTCGTTCTTTTTGTGGGGCTCACCGCGCGCACTGCCGTCGCATGCAGGGCGCGGTTTGCACTGCCTGCCAAGGCCGAACTACGGTCTCATCTGTAATAGACGCAACTTATAATTGCATTAATGATCTTTCGGTTGGTTCATACAACCGAAGATATCAATGTCTGATACAGCGGCACCCCAATTCGAGAGCGCTCACCGTCCCCGCATCGCGACAATGCGCAGCCTTGGTCCAGTTGCCTCGGCCGCGTCGCTGGCTTTGGATGCCGAGCCGCTGCGCGCAAGACAACTCAAGGTCTCCAGTCCTGACACTTTCAAGGGCCGGAAGGGGTTTGACTCCGACTTTCTCGGGACCTTTGCGGTCCCATTTCCGCTCCCCGGCGCTCAGCTCAAGACCGATGTGACCAAGGTCCCGGGGCAGCGCAACGGTCGGCTCGACTACCAGCATTTTTCGATTGTCATGTCCGCCTCGCGCCGGATGGCGATGTTTGTCGCCGTCAACATTGAAGGCTCTCGGCCGGTCGACGTCGATCGCGACAATGACCCCTGGTATCTCGACGGGCGGATCCCGGTCGACGCCCAACTTGGCGAAGACCTGTACCGGGGCAATCGCCTCGACCGGGGACATCTGGTGCGTCGCGCAGACCCGAACTGGGGCAGCAAAAAAGGACGCAGAACGCGCCAACGCGGATACGTTCCATTTCACCAACTGCGCGCCGCAAATGGATATCGTGAACCAGCAGACATGGCTCGGACTTGAGAACTACATTCTCGAGAATGCGAAGCTCTGGAAAGCGCGCTGCAGCGTGTTCACGGGGCCGGTCTTTTCCAAAAACGACATGCAGTATCGCGACGCCCTGATCCCGCTCGCATTCTGGAAGGTTGTCGCATTCCTTGGCGAGGATGGAAAACCCTCGGCGACAGCCTACCTTGTTACCCAGGACAAGGAACTCTCGGCGCTGAGCGCCGCGTTCGGCGCCTATAAAACCTATCAGCGCAGCGTGCTCAGCATCGAGAAGATGACCGGCCTGTCGTTCGGCAAGCTGGCGCAGTTCGATGGATATTCCAACGACGAAGCTGCCTTGGGTGGCAACAGCGAAATCTCAACAGCTCTGACGTC
>JAIYEB010000426.1 GCA_027487195.1 Hyphomicrobiales bacterium
CACCAACCATCGTCTCTCTCCCAAGGGCGAGCTCTGACGGCTCGTTCCTTATGAAAATCTCCTTATCGACTTATGGCGAAAGCGAAAGAAGAAAAGATGCGGGCGCTGAATAGATTTTGAGCCAGCACGCCTTTCGCATCCACGCACCAGCGCCTATTGCCTGACCATGCCGTTCTGGACACCTGAGATTTACGCCGCGAGGCGGCCGCGCCTGTTGCGACGCGGTGCGATCCGTCGCGCGCTTTCGAGCTGGTTTGATGCGCAGGGCTTTCTCGAGGTCGAGACAGCGACGCTTGCGGTTTCGCCTGGAAATGAAACCCATCTCCATGCGTTTTCAACCGAGGAGCGACGGCTCGATGGGACGCGGATTCCGCTCCACCTCGTGACGTCCCCCGAGTTTCAGCTGAAGAAGCTGCTCTCGGCTGGCGAAACACGGATCGTGGAGTTCGCGCGGGTGTTTCGAAACCGCGAACAGGGACCGCTCAACGCACCTGAGTTCACGATGCTCGAATGGTATCGCGCCGGCGAGACCACAGAGAAGCTCGTTGAAGATGTGGCCACGATCATTGCGCTTTCGGCAGATGCTGCAGGCGCACGCGCGTTCAGCTGGCGCGGTGTGGATTGCGATCCACGCGCGGCCCTAGAGCGGATCACGCTTTCAACCGCATTTCATCGCCATGCGGGCATCGACCTTGAGGCGGTCCTTGACAACCGCGACCTGTTTGCCGCCGCGCTGCGCGCAACAGGCATTCGCACTGCACCGGATGATACCTGGTCGGATCTGTTTTCGCGTGTTGTCAGCGAGCGGATCGAACCGCAGCTTGGCAATGGGCGGGTGAGCATCCTCGAGCGCTACCCGATCAGCGAAGCCGCGCTTGCCCGACCCTGCGAGGATGACCCTCGCTTTGCCGACCGTTTCGAAGTGTATGCGTGCGGGATCGAGCTCGCGAATGCCTTTGGTGAACTGACGGATCCCGCAGAACAGCGCCGGCGTTTCGAGGCCGACATGGCCGAGAAGGAGCGTCTCTATGGCGAGCGCTATCCAATCGATGAGGACTTTCTCAAAGCGCTCAAATCCATGCCGGCGGCGAGCGGCATTGCGCTTGGCTTTGACCGGCTCGTCATGCTTGCAACCGGCGCTGGTTCCATCGACGAGATCAGTTTCACACCGCGCCAAAGGGCTTTGCCATGAGCCGGTCCCGCCGTCTTCTGACAAGCCTCGAAGCCCTGCAGGACGCGCACCTGATCACGGCGCAAGAGGCCCGCGCCACAGCGGCTGTTGCCAGAACCTACGCGGTGTCGCTCACACCTCATCTCGCAGCCCTGATCAAAGCGGAAGGACCTCACGGTCCGATCGGGCGGCAGTACCTGCCAGATCCGCGTGAGGGCATAGTTCAGCCCTCTGAAAGCGCCGATCCGATCCATGATCATCCGCACACGGTCTTGCCCGGCCTGATCCATCGCTATCCGGATCGTGTGCTGTTGAAACTCGTCGAGGTTTGCCCGGTCTATTGCCGCTTTTGCTTTCGCCGCGAGATGGTCGGCCGCAAGGGCCAGGGTCTGCTGGAGCCTGATCAATTCGATGCAGTCCTCGCCTATATTGCCGCGCACCCTGCCCTTTTTGAAGCGATCCTCAGCGGTGGCGACCCCTTCGTCCTGTCCGCTCGCAGGGTTGATGCGGTTTCGCGCGCGCTTGGTGCCATCGAGCATCTGAAGTCTCTGCGCTGGCACACGCGCGTCCCCGTTGCGGACCCTGAACGGGTGACGCGAGCCCTGGTGCGGGCGCTCAGGGCGGGCGACGCGCGCAGGAAGGCTGTGACGGTCGTGGTCCACGTCAACCACGCCGCGGAACTGGTGCCCCCGGCTGTTGCGGCCATTGCGCGCCTTGTCGATACTGGCGTTCAGGTCCTGTCGCAATCCGTGCTGCTCAAAGGCCTGAACGACAGCGAGGAGGCGCTTGAGGCGCTGTTTCGCGCACTCACAGCTGCGCGGGTCAAACCCTACTATCTCCATCAAGGCGACCTTGCGCCCGGCACTGGACACTGGCGCACGGCGCTTGCCCGCGGGCCAGAGCTGATGGAGGCTTTGCGTGGTCGCCTGCCCGGCCACGCCCTGCCGACCCTGGTGATTGACCCACCGGGCGGGACCGGCAAACTGCCGCTTGCCACCGCCTTGTCGAGCGAGGGACTAAAACTTCGCGATGGTCGCACCATCCCTCACCCTGATCTTTGAAGGTCCCGCCATGCAGATCAATCTTCCAGATGTGAAAGCCGAGCTTGAAGCGGCGTTTGCGGCCTATGAGGTGGCGCTGACGACCAATGATGTCCCAACCCTTGATCGGCTGTTCTGGTCTTCAGAGCATGTCATTCGCTATGGCGGGGGCGAAAATCTGTACGGCTCAGCCGAGATCGAGGCTTTTCGGGCCGCGCGCCCGTCCGCCGGCCTTCAGCGCGATCTCGAACGCACCGTGATAACGACGTTTGGTCGTGATTTCGGGACAGCCTCAACGCTGTTTCGACGCAGCTCAGCGCCAGGCAAGATCGGTCGCCAGATGCAAAGCTGGGTCCGCTTTCCCGAGGGCTGGAAGGTGGTTGCCGCGAGTGTCAGCCTGATCCCTGAGGTGTAGGGCCTGCGCGCTGTGCGTTGCCGCTGAAGGACGCTGCAACGCTGACCTTGACCAGAAAGACAGCCAACCCGGGATGATCCATTCTAACCGGCTTGACTCCCGCTCGGAGCCGTGGAACTGTTCATTTGTGAACGACGTGTTCATATTTGAACAGATTGAAGCCCCGCATGGATCTTTGGTCCCGCCTCAGTACCCAAAGTCTTGGCCGCGCACTCAGCCCGGCTGAGCGGGCCTTTGCCGACGCGCTTGAAGCCGTCTTCATGACCGGAACCCATGAGTTTCCAGAGGTTGCGGCAGAGCTGACGCGCCAGAAGGTTGCTGGTCCCGTTTCCGGCCTCAGCACCTGGACCCCCGAGACGCTCGCAACCGAGCTTGCCCAACTTAACGCCGACCTTGATGAAGCGTACCGGCGCAATGGCCTTGGCGCTTGAGTTTCAAAACGTTGGCAAGAGCTTTTCCGGCGGCAAGAACCGCCCGGACCTGAAAGCCATTGATGGCGTATCTTTCGAGGTCAGGAAAAAGGAATTCGTGGCCATCGTTGGCCCATCGGGCTGCGGCAAGTCCACAGTTCTCAATCTCACCGCGGGGCTCGACAGGCCAACCACCGGGAGCGTGAAAGTCTCGGGCGAAACGGTGAGCGGACCCAATCCGCATGTCGGCTTCATGCTGCAGAAGGATCTGCTGCTTCCCTGGCGCACCATTCGGCGCAATGTAGAGTTTGGCCTCGAAGCGCGCCCGGTGTCGGCTGCTGAGCGCCGGGACCGCGCAACGCGCGAGCTTGCACGCTGCAAGATCTCGGACTTTGCGGGCCACTACCCGTTTCAGCTCTCAGGTGGCATGCGCCAGCGTGCGGCGCTTGCGCGAACCCTTGCGATTGAGCCGGATATTGTGCTGCTCGATGAGCCTTTCTCCGCGCTCGATGCACAGACCAAGATGCTTTTGCAAAAGAGTTTTGGCCGCACCATTACCGAGGGTGGGATCACGACGCTCCTGATTACGCATGACCTGTCCGAAGCGGTTGCCATGGCGGACCGCATTCTCGTGATGTCAGACAGGCCCGGGCGCATCGTCGAGGAACTGATCGTCGACCTGCCCGATCGTGACAATCCGATTGCTCGGCGCGCCCATCCACGCGCCGGAAGTTTCATCAACCACCTCTACGCAAGCCTTAAACTCGATGAAAGGGCGGCCTAGAACCGCCGCAGGGGAGCATCCCATGACCACACTGACACGCCGCACCGCGCTTTTGGCACTTGCAGCCGCTCCGATCGCGGCCCCCGCCGTTCTGGCGCAGACGCCAGACCGGATCACCTACCTTTACCCAGCTCCCGGAAACCTTCCGGCCTTCGCGCCTTTCGCCCTTGCGCGCCAGCGCGGCTATTATCAGGCCGAAAACCTTGAAATCACCTGGCAGACTGGGCGCGGTGGCGTTGATGTTGCCACACAGCTTGCAGCGGGCAATGCAACGCTTGGCGGCGGCATTGGTGACACGTCGATCATCGTGCGGGCGCAGGATGCTCCGGTGCGCGGCGTGGCGCTTCTGGGCGGTCGGACTTTGACCCAGGTCTATGTCCGCCGCGCAGCAAACATCCGCTCGCTTGCCGAACTGAGGGGCAAGAACGTCGGCGTTCTCGCCTTCCAGGACACGACCTTCTTCAATCTCCTTGGAGTGCTTCGTGCCAACAACATGCGCCGCGAGGATGTGAATGTGCAGGCAGTCGGTGCTGCTGGCATGATCCAGCTCATGATCGCCGGAACGCTTGATGCGATCTGCGGCGTGCCGGAATGGGCGGCCTCGATCGAAGCAGCCAACGTGCCGCTTGATATGTTCAACATCGACCAGGTCTTTCCCGCCATGGCGCAGGCCATCATGGCGTCGGACCAGACCATTGCCCAGCGGCCCGAAACCATCCGGCGTTTCGTTCGCGCAACGCTGCGCGGCGTCAACGACATCAAGGCGGATCCGGCTGCGATGGCGAGGCTCTACACGCAGGCTGTGCCGGAGCATGCCGGGCGTGAGGCTTTGATCGAGTCGATCATGCGCCGCTACGTCGACCTCGTTTACACGACGACGACACCTGAGGCGCTTGGTCGGTTTGACGAGGCACGCATGGCGCGCGTCCAGGCATTCTACGTTGAAAACGGGATCATCCAGCGCGCTGTGCCGATCCGCGACACGTTTACGAACGACTTCATCGGCGCGCGGAGCTAGGCCCCGTGGATCAGCACATGACCAGCGCACCAGGCCTTGCAGCGAAAGCAGGCTGGATGCTTGCGCCCGTGGCTGATCCTGCCGGCTCAAACGCGGGGGCGTTGGTTCCATGCGTGTGAAGGAACTAATCGCCACTGTACTGTTTGGTCTGGCTGTTGTTGCGGCGTGGGAGTTCATCCCGCCCGCGATGGGCATCCGGCGCTTCATTTTCCCGAACTTCTCCACGACCATGGCAGAGTTCAGCCGCATGGTGTCGGCGGAAAATCTGTGGCGCCATGTGCTGTCGACCGCCACGATGACGGCGGCTGGTTTTGTTCTTGGCTCGCTACTTGGCGCGGTCGGCGGATACCTGCTTGGCCTTTCGAGTTTTGCCGAGCGGATCCTGTCGCCCTACATCCTCGGCCTTCAGATCGCACCCAAAGTCGCTTTCGCGCCGCTGTTCATCATGTGGTTCGGCTTTACCGACTGGCCGAAGCTTCTGGTGACGGTCCTGATCGTGTTCTTTCCGATCCTGGTCAACGTTTTGCAGGCCATGAAGACGGTTGACCGGGACCAGGTCAATCTGGCGCGCGCCTACGCCATGAGCCGCTCGCAAATCTTCTTCAAGGTCGAGATGCCGTCGACCATGCCAGCCCTGATGGCGGGCTTGAGGATCGGCGCAACGCTTGCCGTGATCGGCGTGACGGTTGGCGAACTCGTTGGCGGCAACAGCGGCCTCGGCTTTCTCATCACCTTCGGCCAGGGCCAGGCCAACGCAGCGATGGTGTTCAATTCCATCCTGCTTCTGACCGCCATCGGCATTGTTCTTTACGGGATCGTCTCGTTCTTCGAGGCGCGCATTCTTCACTACATTCCACGGGTTGAGCGATAGGAGCCAACATGACCGCACACGCACAGTTTCCTGAAATTCGCCCCGACAAGGTTGAAGTCCCCGCCGGCAAGACGCTGTCGAGCTGGATGGAGGCGCGCACCGCGCGCTTTGCCACGCGCACCTATGACTGGGACGCGCTGAAGTTTCAGGCGGATTATGACCCCAAGTATCGCCGCGCCCAGATGCGCTATGTCGGAACCGGCGGTGCCGGCGTGTCGAGCGATGAGAATGTCATCCCGGCTGAGCATTTCACGTTCTCGACCATGGTGCTGCCTGCGGGCTGCGAAGGCCCGCTCCATCTGCACACTGACGCGGAAGAAGCCTTCTTCATCCTCAAGGGCCAGAAGATCCGCTTCATCATCGAGCATGAGGGCGAGCGCTTCGAGACTGTCCTTGGCGAGCGCGACATGTTCTCGGTGCCACCCGGCCTTTATCGCGGGCTCGTGAACGAGGGCCCGGAAGAGGCGTTGATGTGCGTCCTGATCGGCAACCCGAAGCCGGTCACGCCGACCTATCCGCCAGACCATCCGCTCGCGAGCCTGAAGCGCTCCAAGGCCTGAACGGGCGCCTGTTTCCAGCCAAGCCAGCTCCAGGGGGATCTGATGTCTGATATGCGTGACATGAAGGACCGGATTGAAGAGCGCGTGAACCTTGGTCTGCGTGGCCAATGGTACGCGGTTGCCAAGTCGATCCAGGTGACCTCGTCCAAGCCGCATGGCGTTGTGGCGCTCGGCGAGCACATCGTGCTGTGGCGCGACAAGGCCGGCAAGCTTCACGCCGTCGAGGATTATTGCCCGCACCGTGGCGCAAGGCTCTCGCGCGGCGAGGTCCATGGCGATCATGTGGCCTGCCGCTACCACGGCGTTGTCATCGACGGGGCCGGCACGATCGTTCAGGTGCCGGCAATGCCGGATTGTGCGCTTGAAGGACGGCGCGCGGTCACATCCTATGAGGTTGCGGAAGGGGCTGACGCGATCTTCGTGTTCTTTCCCTCGGCCGAAGTACCCGTTGCCCCCAAACTCAACTGGCTGGCGGAGTTTTCCGATCCGGACTGGACCGGCTTTTTGTGCACGTCGCCCTGGGCCTGCAACTACCGCTACGCGCTCGACAATCTCGCCGACCCCATGCACGGCGCCTATCTCCATGCCAAGTCGTTCACGCTTGCCTTTGGTGCCAAGCAGGACACGATGAAGCTTGAAAAGACCGACACGGGCTTCGTCGTCAGCCGCGTCGAGCAGGTCGGGAAAAACTTCGACTGGACCGAAATGGTGTTTGGAACGGCAACCTGGTGCCGGCTGGACATTCCCTATCCTGCCGCCGCAGGGCCTGGCTCTGATATGCGCATTCTGGGCACCGTGACCCCTGTCGATGCGCACAATTGCATCGTGTTCTTCTGGCGCATGCGCAAGGTCACAGGCCTTGAGCGCGAGGCCTGGCGCTTCCTCTATCGCACCTCGCTTGAGGAGCGTCATTGGAACGTGCTCGAGCAGGATCGGGAGATGCTCTCGAACATGCCGGACGACGCCCGCCAACGCGAAATGCTCTACCAGCATGACATTGGCGTCAGCCGTATCCGCCAGATCATGACGCGCGCTGCAAAACAGCAGCTCGCTGCCGAAGACGCCGCGCTCAGGGCTGCGGAGTGATCCGTCTCGACCAGCGCCGCATTCTCGTGACCGGGGCCGCGCGCGGCCTTGGCCGCGAGCTTGCGGCTGCGCTCGCCGGCATGGGCGCACACGTGATCCTGGCCGACATCCTTGAAGCTGAGGGACACGCCGCAGCCCGAGACATCGGACATGGCGCGCGATTTGTTGCGGTTGATCTGTCAGACCTCGCCTCGATTGCGGCTCTGGCCAGCGACATTTCCGGTAAGGAAGGCGCGCTCGACGGGCTTGTGAACAATGGCGCGATCGCGACAGGGGTTGGCGGCGTTGCATTCGATGCCGTTGATCCGGCCCTGTTTGACCGTGTCATGGCGGTCAATGTGCGCGGCACATGGGCCATGGTGTCGGCCTGCCTGCCGTTGCTCGAGAAGGGACGCGAGGCGCGCATCGTCAATGTTGCGTCCGACACGGCCTTGTGGGGCGCACCGCGCCTGATTGCCTATGTTGCCTCTAAAGGAGCGGTCATTGCGATGACGCGCTCGCTTGCTCGCGAACTCGGGCCAAAGCACATTGGGATCACATGTGTTGCGCCGGGCATTCTGAAGACGTGGTCGACCGAGTATGTTCCGGCAGAGCGTCATGAGCTCTATGAAACACAACGGGCTGTGCCTGGGCCTCAATCCCCTGAGGATCTTGTCGCGACGTTTGCCTTTCTCCTGACGCCGGGTGCGCTGGCGCTTACGGGGCAGTGCCTTCCGGTCGATGCGGGCTTTGTGTTCACATGAGACCCGAAGCAGACACCCATGAAGCTTACGGGGTACCGGCCGTTGACCGCGCGATCCGCCTGCTGCGCCATGTCGGCGAAGGCAAGAGCGTGACGAACCAGAGCGAGGCGGCACGCGCGCTCGGAATCAATCGCACGACGCTGATGCGGCTCATTGCAAGTCTTGAAGCGGGCCGCCTTCTCGAGCGCGCGGCTGATGGCGAGTACATCCTTGGCACGGGGTTCATCGAGCTTGCGGCGCACCGGATCTTCTCGACCGACCTTGCGGGCGCTGCCGGCCCGGTCCTGAACCGGCTTGCAGCCGATCTCGGCCTGTCCTGTCATCTGGGAATCCTTGACGGGCGCAACGTGCTCTACGTTTTGCGCCAGACACCGAACGTAGCGCTCGTGTCGAACATTCGAATTGGCTCGAAGCTTCCGGCTCATGCCACGACCATGGGCCGCATCATTTTGTCCGGGCGGCCAGTGGGTGAGATAGAAGCGCTTTATGATGGCGTGACGCTGAGCGCTGCGACCGGGAAGACGGCAACGACGCTGCCAGCGCTCCTTTCGCAGATCAGCACCGACCGGGCGCGCGGCTATGCCGAAAGCGAAAGCGCCTTTGAGGCTGGCATCGATTCCATTGCAGCACCCGTGTTCGACGGCTCAGGCCTTGTCGTTGCGGCCATCAACGTCACCGGACCCGACACGGCGTTTCGAGCCGGTGGTCCGGAACGGCGTATTGCCATTCGCGCTGCTGTCATTGCCGCTGCGCATGACATCAGCCGCCGCCTCGGTTTTCGCGGCGAAGACCATCATAGGAGAGCGTCATGAGCGGGCATGTGGGCGTGGATTTTCTGCGCGGTATCGTCATGCGGGCGCCAAACGCCGTCGAGACCACCAGCTTTTACGTCGAGCAGTGGGGTTTGAGCCATGTCGAGACGCGCGATGGCACCGTCTATTTCCGCGGATCGTCCAGCGAGCCTTTTGTCTATGGGCTGCGTCAGGACAGCGTTTTTGGCATCGACTATGTGAACTTCGGCATGCTGACGCGTGAGCGGGTCGATCTTCTGCACACGAAAGTCCTTGCCGGCGGCGGGCAAGTCCTGACGTCCCCCGGCCAGCTTGATACGCCCGGTGGCGGATATGGTTTCATGGCGCTCGATCCCGATGGGCGCCGCCTTCGTTTCGTGGCCGATGTCACTCCGCTGGCCGACAGCGATGATGTGCTCGCCCGCCCGCGCAAGGTCACGCATGTCGTCCTGAACACGCCCGATATGGAGCGGACACAGGCGTTTTACGAAAGCGCACTGGGTTTTCGCGTCTCCGACTATTCCGCAAACCAGATGGTCTTCCTGCGCTGCGCGTCAGACCACCACTCCATTGCGCTCAACCGCTCATCCTACGCGTCGGTCAATCATGTCGCCTTCGAGATGTCGACCATCGACAGCTACATGCGCGCGATTGGCCGGATGCGCACGCGCGGGCAGATCTGCGCTTGGGGGCCAGGACGTCATGGCCCTGGGAATAACCCGTTTGCCTACTTTGTCTCGCCGTCAGGCTTCGTGATCGAGTTCACGGCCGAAGTGCAGCAGATCGACGAGGCCACCCATGAGGTCCAGGTCTGGCCGCGCGATGTTCCGGAAAAGATGGACGTGTGGATGACAGCTGGCCCGCCAACACCAGCCATGCGCACCGTCATGCAGGGCCGGCCGGATCCGGGCTTTGGATCATGAACCTCGGTCTTGAAAACAAGGTCGCGGTTGTGACCGGCGGAACCTCCGGGATCGGCCTTGAGACAGCACGCATCCTCTTGGCCGAAGGGGCGCGGGTTGCCATCTGCGGGCGCGATCCGGGCCGGCTTGAAAAGGCTGTTGCGAGCCTTGGTCATTCTGAACGGCTCCTGGCGGCTTCATGCGATGTCACCCGCGCTGAGGATGTAGAGGCCTTCGCGGCCTCGGTTCTGCTGCGCTTTGGAGCCGCGGACATACTGATCACAAACGCCGGCCAGGGGCGCGTCTCGACCTTCGCCGATACGGACGATGCCGCCTGGCGCGCGGAACTGGATCTGAAGTTCTATAGCCAAATCCTGCCGATCCGCGCCTTCAAGCCCCTGCTCGATCAAAGTCCGACCGGGGCGATCGTCGCTGTCAATTCGCTCCTCGCCTATCAGCCGGAGCCGCACATGGTCGCCACCTCGGCTGCGCGCGCGGGCGTCCAGAACCTGCTGAAGTCGCTTGCGACCGAGTTTGCACCGCGCATTCGAGTCAACTCCATTGTGCTCGGCCTTGTCGTGTCCGGGCAGTGGGAGCGGCGGTTTGAAGCGCGGGCCGACAAGGCCATCACCCGCGAGGCGTGGTTTGCCGGGGTTGCGCGCGACAAGGGCATTCCGCTCGCGCGGCTGGGCACCTCAGACGAACCGGCGCGCGCGATTGTGTTCCTGGCCTCGCCTGCGGCCTCCTACATCACCGGCGCAAGCCTTGAAGTCTCCGGCGGCGTGTCGAGGTTTGCATGAGCGAGACAGTTGCCGAATTCCTCGCGCGCGGGCTTGCCGACATCGGGATCACGACGGTTTTTGGCGTCATCTCGATCCACAACATGCCGATCCTCGACGCGATCCATCGCCAGGGGCTGATCCGCTTCGTTCCAGCGCGCGGTGAAGCCGGGGCCATGAACATGGCGGATGCCTATGCGCGGGTGTCTGGAGGGATTGGTGTTGCGATCACCTCGACAGGAACCGCGGCTGGCAATGCAGCGGGTGCGCAGGTTGAAGCGCTGACCGCAGGCTCGCGGGTGTTGCATATCACCTCGACCGTTGATGCAGCCTATGCCGACCGTGACCGCGCCGCGATCCACGATGTGCCGCGACAGCCCGACATGTTGCGGGCAATCTCGAAACTCTACGTCAGGGTCCATGATGCAGCGCAGGCGGTCGGTGCTGTGCAGGCGGCCCTTGCCGCCTGTCTCGATGCGCCGCAGGGACCGGTGTCGCTTGAACTGCCGGTTGATGTGCAGCGCCTTGCCGGCAGCTTTCCAAATCCGCTCAAACTGTCGCTTGCCGCACCGCGCCGGCCAGACCCGCAAGCGATTGGCGAACTTGCGAAGCTTCTCGCCAGTGCGAAGCGCCCGATGCTTTGGCTCGGTGGCGGCGCAAAGGGCGCTTGTGAGCCAGCACAGCGCCTCGCCGCGCGTGGCATTGGCATCGTGACATCGACCAACGGGCGTGCCGTCGTGCCCGAGAGCCACGGGGCAAGCCTTGGCGCGTTCAACATGACGCCGGAGGCTGAATCGATCTATGCCAGCGCCGATTTGATGATTGTGGTGGGCTCGCGCCTCAGAGGCAACGAGACCAAGAACTACAAGCTCAAACTCCCTCGCCCGCTGATCCAGATCGACGCTGACGCAACCCAGGGCGGACGGAACTACGCCGTCGAGCGTTTCATACACGCCGATGCGTTCGAGGCGCTGCAGGCCCTCGACATGGCGCTGCCTAAGACCCTGCCGATTGACCCGCAATTTGCCTATGCGATTGCGGTTGCGCGCGCCCAATCTGAAGGCGCGTTGCGCACGAGGCTTGGCCCGTATCAGGCCGTTGCGGACGGGCTTCAGACCCGCGTCAGCGCTGGTCACCACGCCTTTGTCCGCGACGTGACAATCTCCAATTCGACCTTTGGAAACCGCTACGTCCAGGTGGCCGCGCCCCATCTTGCTGTGCATGCGCTCGGCGGCGGGATTGGTCAGGGGCTGGCCATGGCGATTGGCGCGGCCCTTGCAAACCCCGGCGCAAAGACAATCGGTCTTGTTGGCGATGGCGGGTTGCAGCTTGGCCTTGCTGAACTCGGCACGCTGGTTGATGAGCAGGCCGAGGTGGTGCTGATCTTGATGAATGATCGCGCCTATGGCGTGATCGAGAACATCCAGGACGCGCAGTTCGGCGGGCGGCGCGCCTACTCAAAACTTGGGCCGTTTGACTTCTCGTTGATGTGCCGGGCCGTGGGCTTGCCCCATCAGGTGCTCCGTGACGTCCACGACTTCCTTCCAGCCCTGGAGGCAGCCCTTGCGTTGCCGGGTCCGCGCATGATCGAAATCGACATGGTCGCGATCGGGCCGTTTGCCGAAGGGTTTGCCGGCCCGCCGGCGGGTGCAGCCGGTGGTGCGCGATGAGGCTGAGACGGCTCGGCATCATTGGGTCCGGAGCCATTTCCACGCTCCTGCTGGATTCCCTGGCGCGTGAGCTTGCCGAACCCCTTGAACTCGTCGCGGTGCTTGGCACCGAGACCGGCGCGCCGCGCGCGGCCGCGGCCCTTGAGCCGATGCTTGGCATTGTTGCAAAGCA